>NZ_JARDJE010000008.1:0-246549 GCF_048957735.1 Rhodococcus sp. As11 | reverse complement strand
AACCAGAAGTAGATGCCGGCGTAGGTCGCGAACACGATGGTGCCGAAGAGCACGTAGTGGAAGTGCGCCACCACGAAATAGGTGTCGTGCAGGTGGAAGTCCAGCGGCGGGCTCGCGAGGATGACACCGGTCAGACCCCCGAAGAGGAAGGTGACGATGAAGCCGACGGCGAAGAGCATCGGCGTCTCGAAGGTGATCTGGCCCTTCCACATCGTGCCGATCCAGTTGAAGAACTTCACACCGGTCGGCACGGCGATCAGGAACGACATGAACGAGAAGAACGGCAACAACACCGCACCGGTGGCGAACATGTGGTGTGCCCACACCGCCACCGACAGTGCCGCGATCGCGATGGTCGCGAAAACCAACCCCTGATAGCCGAAGACCGGTTTGCGGGAGAACACCGGCAGGATCTCGGTGATGATGCCGAAGAACGGCAGCGCCACGATGTACACCTCGGGGTGACCGAAGAACCAGAACAGGTGCTGCCACAGGAGCGCGCCGCCGGTACCCGGATCGTAGATGTGCGCACCCAGTTGTCGGTCGGCCAGCAACCCCATCAGCGCCGCGGTGAGAATCGGAAAAGCCAACAACACCAGCAGGCTGGTGATCAGGATGTTCCAGGTGAAGATCGGCATCCGGAACATGGTCATGCCCGGTGCGCGCAGGCACACCACGGTGGTGACCATGTTGACCGCGGCGAGGATCGTGCCGAGCCCGGACAACGCCAGACCCATGATCCACATATTCGCCCCCATACCCGGCGAATGCGCCACATCGCTGAGCGGTGCATAGGCTGTCCACCCGAAATCTGCGGCACCACCGGGGGTCAGGAATCCGGCCACGGTGACGAGCCCACCGAACAGATACGCCCAATAGCTGAACGCGTTCAACCGCGGGAACGCCACATCGGGGGCGCCGATCTGCAACGGCAGGATGTAGTTGGCGAAACCGAAGACGATCGGCGTGGCGTACAGCAACAGCATGATCGTGCCGTGCATCGTGAACAACTGGTTGTACTGCTCGGTCGACAGGAACTGCAACCCGGGCACGGCGAGTTCGCCGCGCAGCAGCATCGCCAGCACCCCACCGAGCAGGAAGAACCCGAATGCGGTGCTCAGATAGAACACCCCGAGCTGCTTCGGATCGGTGGTGGTCACCGCCGCGACGATCGCCGCGCCCTTGGAACCGCGGCGCCGCGGATAGGGACGCCCGGGCCGCAGCGGCCGCACCTCGGTGGCGGTCATGATCGACGCCCCCCGGCGTGCACGGCCGCGGCGAGGACCTGCGCGGTGTGCAGCGGCGCACTGCCCGGCTGCAGATCCCGCACCTGGGTGCGGCAACTGAACCCGTCCGCCACCAGCACGGTGCCCGGCTCCGCGCGGCGGACCGCGGGCAGCAACTTGTCCTCGGCACACGCCACGGACACCTCGTAATGCCCGCGTTCGAAACCGAAATTGCCGGCGAGACCGCAGCATCCGGCGTCGAGCACGTCGACGTCGACACCGGCGGCTTCCAGTGCGGTCTGCTCGGCAGCGTATGTCAGCACGGCATGCTGGTGACAATGCGGTTGCATCAAGGCTGTCGCCTGCAGGGGCGGTGGCGCCCAGTCCGGGGCGCGGGCGTGCAGCAGCTCACCGAGGGTCACCGTCTGCTCGGCCAGCCGCCGGGCGTCCTGGTCGCCGTACAGCAGCTGGGGCAGATCCGCGCGGAACACCGCCGCGCAACTCGGTTCGAGCACCACGATCGGAGCGCCGGCGCGCAGGTGCGGGGCGAGGATCGTCAGCGTGCGCCGCAGCACGCGTTTGGCGGTGGGCAGCTGACCGGTGGAGATCCACGTCAGCCCGCAGCACGCACCGCGATCGGGTAGGCGCACGGTGAAGCCGGCGTGTTCGAGGACGGTGACGGCATCCCGGGCGATCTGCGGATCGAAGTTGTCGGTGAAGGTATCCGGCCAGAGCACGACGGTGCCGCGTGCTCCGCCTGCGGTCGGTGCGTCGCGGTGCGCGAACCAGTGGCGGAAGCGTTGCGTGGCGAACCGGGGCAGCGGCCGCCGCGAGTCGACCCCACCGAGCCTCTTCACCAGGTCCGTCAGCACCGGAGCGTGCGCGACGGTGTTGACCGCCCCCGGCGCCAGGGCTGCCAGGCGTGCCCAGACGGGAATCCAGCCCATCGCATAGTGCGCGCGCGGCCGGGGCCGGTGGGCGTAGAAGTGGGAGAGGAATTCGGCCTTGTAGGTCGCCATGTCCACATCGACCGGGCAGTCGCTGCGGCAGCCCTTGCAGGCCAGGCACAGATCGAGGGCGTCCTTGACCTCGGTCGACCGCCACCCGTCGGTGATCACGTCACCCTGGAGCATCTCGAACAGCAGGCGGGCCCGGCCGCGGGTGGAGTGTTCCTCCTCGCCGGTGGCCCGGTAACTCGGGCACATGACCCCCGATTCGTGGCCACGGCACTTGCCGACACCGACGCAGCGGGCCGCCGCGTGCGCGAAGCGGTGATCGTCGTCCGGATAGGCGAAATGGGTGCTCGGTTCGGCGGGCCGATAATCCGCGCCCTGGCGCAGGTTCTCGTCGAGCCGGAACGGGTGGACGATCTTGCCGGGGTTCATCCGATTGTCGGGGTCGAACAGGGCTTTGAGTTCCTCGAACGCGGTGACCAGGCGCGGGCCGAACATGACGGGCAGCAGTTCGGCCCGGGATTGCCCGTCGCCGTGCTCACCGGACAGCGACCCGCCGTAGTCGACGACGAGACGGGCGCTGTCCTCGACGAAACTGCGGTAGGTGGCGATGCCCTCGGCGGTCCGCAGATCGAACGGGATCCGGGTGTGGACACAGCCTTGACCGAAATGCCCGTACAGGGACGCTGTTCCGTAACCGTACCGCTCGAGCAACGCCCGAAAATCGCGCAGATAGTCGCCGAGACGGTCCGGTGGAACGGCCGCATCCTCCCACCCTTCGTGGGTTTCCGGCTCACCCGGTGGATAGGCGGTGGCGCCGAGCCCGGCTTCGCGGGCCGCCCACATCTGTTTCTTGTGGGCGGGATCGTCGAACACGGCGGCATGTGCCCCGGTACGTCGGCACACGTCGTCGAGCATCGTCTTCGCCTTGTCGTCGGCGTCGGCTCGGTCGTCGCTGTTCATCTGCACCATCAGCCAGGCGTCGCCTTCGGGCAGTTGCTGCAGGGCCTTCTCCGCGAGCCGCCGGCTGTGTTCGAGCTGGGCGAGCCGACGGTCGATGCCTTCGAGGGCGGCCGGGTCGTGGGAGACGACGAGCGGGACGGCATCGGCGGCGGTGGTGATGTCGTCGAAACCGAGCAGCACGAGCGCGGACGCGGCGGGGCGCCGCACCAGTTTCAGCTCGGCGCCGAGCACGGTGACCAGCGTGCTCTCACTGCCGACGAGCAACTGGGCGATGTCGAAGTCCTTCTCCGGCAGCAGCGAGTCGAGGTTGTACCCGGACACGCGGCGGGGGATGTCGGGATAGCGGGCGCGGATGTCGTCGCCGTACCGTTCGCGCAGTGCGCGCAGGCCACGGAAGATCTGCGCGCGGCGGTCGCCGGGCCGGATGATCCGGTCGTATTCGTCGTCGTCCGTGGCCCGCACCCACATGCGGGTGCCGTCGTAGGTGAGCACGTCGAGGGCGAGCACCGAGTCGACGGTCTTGCCGTACGCCTGTGCGGTGGAGCCGCACGAGTTGTTGCCGATCATCCCCCCGATCGTGCAGCTGACGTGCGTGGACGGTTTGGGGCCGAACATCCATCCGGTGTGTTCGAGCGCATCGTTGAGCGCATCGAGGGCGATGCCGGGTTCGACCCTCACGGTGCCGGCCTGCTCGTCGACGCTGCCGACACGGGTGCAGTACTTGCTCCAGTCCAGCACGATCGCCGTGTTGCAGCATTGCCCGGCGAGGCTGGTGCCACCTCCGCGGGAGAGCACGGGGATGTCGAACTCGTGGCACACGGCGACGGTGTCGACGGCGGCGTCGGGGGTGCGGGGCACGACCACCCCGATCGGCACCTGCCGATAGTTGGAGGCGTCGGTGGAGTATGCGGCGCGCGATCCGGCGTCGAACCGTATCTCTCCGTCGACCCGGTCCCGGAGAGCCGCGGCGAGTTCGTCGAACAGCAGCGGGGCCCGCGGACCCGCTCGGTGGGCGGAGTGGGTGGTCACTGGTCGTCCTCCCTGGTGGGGTGTATCCCGTTACCGCACCCGGAACGGTTCGAGGTCGGCGATCTTCGGGGTCAGGCCGTGTCCGGCGACGTCGGTTCTCGGGCCGAGGGTTCCGCCGGTCGGGTCGAGAGCGCCGTCGAAGAAGCTCGTCTCGATCCGGACGTGGTCGTGGAACCATTCCAGGTGCCGCAGGCGAGGAACGGCGGTGGCAGCGTGTACGTGCAGGTGGGGGGCGCAGTGCGCCGAGATGTCCAGCCCGTGCGCCGCGGCGAGGGCTGCGACGCGCAGCCACTCGGTGATGCCACCGCACCGGGTGATGTCCGCCTGCAGGCAGTCGACGGCCCCGGCCACGCACATGCGCCGGAAGTACGGCAGGTCGTAGCCGTATTCGCCGGCGGTGACGTCGGCACGCACCGCCTCGCGGACCCGGCACAGGCCGTCGAGGTCGTCGGAGGACACCGGTTCTTCGAACCAGCGCACATCGGAGTCGGCGGCGACCTGCATCACCCGGATCGCCTGCTTGCAGGTGTAACCGCCGTTGGCGTCGACGAACAGCTCCGTGGCCTCGCCGATCACTTCGCGCGCCTGGCGGACGCGACGCAGATCGCGGGCCGGGTCGGTTCCCCAGCTCTCCGCGATCTTGATCTTCACACGTGGAATGCGCTGGTCCACGACCCAGTGTTCGAGTTGGTCCCGAAGCTGTGACCGGTCGTAGGTGGTGAAGCCGCCGCTGCCGTAGATCGGCACCCGGTCGTGGACGGAGCCGAGCAGACGGTGCAGCGGCAGGGGGATCGACCGTGCCTTCAGATCCCACAGGGCCACGTCCACCGCGGACAGGGCGCATCCGGCGATGCCGGGACGTCCGGCATTGCGCAGTGCCCGCACCATCGCCTCGTGTGCTCCGGCCACGTCCTGTTCCGAACGTCCGACGACCACCGGGGCGAGCAGGTCGGCGACCACGGGCCCGCAGGCCGCCGGCGCGTACGTCCATCCGATCCCGACGGCGTCCGGGGTGTGCGCGTGCACGAGGACCATGGTGGTGCTGTCCCAGGCGAGGGTGCCGTCCGCCTCGGGGCTGTCCGTGGGGATCGTGTAAGCCGCTGCGGTGAGCTCGGTGACGGTCATGGCGAGACGATCAGTTGCCCTTGTGCGGCAGGAACTCCTGGGCCTTCGTCCTGATGCCCTCCTTGAGGAAACCCCAGCGGTCCTCGTCGCCACCGAGTACCGCTGCGGTGGCGGCTTTGAACTGGTCCCAGGTGGCATGCGGGGGGATGGGGGGCATGTTCGGATCGGTGTGGACATCGAGCAGGGTGGGGCGGTCCGCGGCCAGGGCCGCGTCCCAGGCGGAGTCGAGATCGTCCGGATCGGTCACCGTGACGGCCTGCAACCCGAGGGAGGCGGCGAACCCGGCGTAGTCGATATCCGGAAGTGTCTGGGACTCGGCGAATTTCGGGGATCCGGCCATCGCCCGCATCTCCCAGGTGACCTGGTTGAGATCGTTGTTGTGCAGGACCGCGACGATCAAGCGCGGGTCGTGCCAGCTCGCCCAATAGTGCTTGATGGTGATCAACTCGGCCATGCCGTTCATCTGCATCGCGCCGTCTCCGACGAACGCGATCACCGGCCGGTCGGGGTGGGCGAACTTCGCGCCGATCGCATACGGCACCCCCGGGCCCATCGTGGCGAGGGTGCCCGACAGCGACCCGCGCATGCGACCGCGGAACCGGAGCTGGCGGGCGTACCAGTTCGCCGACGATCCGGAATCGGCGGTGACGATGGCATCGTCCGGCAGACGCGGTGACAGTGTGGAGAACAGTCGCAGCGGGTTGACCGGATCGGCGGATACGTCGGCTTCCATGTCCATGGTTTCCCACCATCGGGCGACGTCGGCTTCGATCTTCTCGCGCCAGGCGCGGTCCTGCTTGTACTCCAGATGTGGCACAAGTGCTTCGAGTGCGGTGCGGGCGTCGGCGACGAGGTTGACCTCGTTCGGATAGCGCATGCCGACGAACCGTGCGTCGAGGTCGATCTGAACTCCGCGGGCCTGCCCGAACTCGGGGAGGAACTGGGTGTACGGGAAGCTCGAGCCGACGGTGAGCAACGTGTCGCAGTCGCGCATCAGCTCGTAGCTCGGTCGGGTGCCGAGCAGGCCGATCGAGCCGGTGACCCAGGGCAACTCGTCCGACAGGACATCCTTGCCCAGCAGGGCTTTGGCTGCGCCGGCGCCGAGCGTCTCGGCGACCTGCTCTATTTCGGCCGCGGCGCCGCGCGCACCGTTGCCGACGAGCAATGCGACCTTCCGTCCGGCGTTGAGGATTTCGGCGGCCCGGGTGATCGCCCGGTCGTCCGGGGCCACGCGCGGACGGTCGAAGCCCAGACTCGACGGCACCATCTTGAACTCGTGGGTGGGCGGCGAGTAGGGCAGTTCCTGCACGTCGGCGGGAATGATCACCGCGGTGGGGGCGCGCTGGGTCAGCGCGGTGCGGATCGCACGGTCGAGCACGTTGGGTAGCTGTTCGGGGACGGTGACCATCTGCACGTAGTCGCTCGCCACGTCCTTGTACAGGCTCAGCAGGTCCACTTCCTGCTGGTAGGACCCGCCCATGGCGCTGCGGTTGGTCTGCCCGACGATCGCGACGACCGGGACATGGTCGAGTTTGGCGTCGTACAGGCCGTTGAGCAAGTGGATCGCGCCCGGCCCCGAGGTGGCCATGCACACCCCGAGCCGGTCGGTGAACTTGGCGTACCCGACCGCTTGGAAGGCGCTCATCTCCTCGTGGCGGGACTGCACGAATTGCGGACGATTCTCCGCTCGTCCCCACGCGGCGAGGATGCCGTTGATGCCGTCCCCGGCGTAGGCGAAGACGTGTTCGACCCCCCAGTCGCGTAATCGCTCGAGCAAGTAGTCGGCGACGTTGTTGTCGGCCATCGGTATCTCTCCTTACCGTGCGGCGCCGGGTTGTTCGCATGCCGTCCGGAAGAGCGAGAAGACGTGTGCAGCAGCAGCAGCGCATCTCCACTCGATCCGGGCGGAGCCCGATCGGAGGTGTGCTCGGTACGCACCATGGTCGTCCTTCCCGGCAGAACTGGCAACCGAACGCAATTATTGCGCTCACACAATGATTGTCGGGTGCAAGATGGTGGTGGGCGGGATCTCGCCCACCGACCCCCTCGTTCGTGCCGATACCGAGCGGAAACCGAGGCCACGATGCGAACACCCTGGTCCGGCGCAGACGTCGCGCCCCACGTGCTACGGGAATACGCGTTGGTCGCCGACGGGGAGCGCGGCGCCCTGGTCGGCCCCCGCGGCGACTTCGCGTGGATGTGTGCCCCCTCGTGGGATTCCGAACCCGTCTTCTCCACCCTGCTCGGCGGAAACGGGACGTACGCCGTCGCACCCGACACGCCCCGCTTCGTCTGGGGCGGCTACTACGAGGACGGGACGTTGATCTGGCGCAGTCGCTGGGTCGCCACCGGAATCGTCGAGTGCCGGGAAGCGCTCGCGATGCCCGCCGATCCGCACACCACGGTGATCCTGCGCCGAATTCTTCCCCCCGAGGACGACACCCGGCTGCGGGTGAGGTTGCGCGCGGGCGTCGGCTACGGCCACCACCGTGCCTCGCCCCCCGCCCGTCGTGACGGTCGCTGGGAGCTGACCGCCGGTCCGCTGCACCTGCGGTGGAGCGGAGCCGAGGAGGCGACACCGACCGAGACCGGCCTCGAGATGCACCTCCACCTGCCGGCCGGGCGCAGCCACGATCTGATCCTGGAGATCGCCGACCGTCCCTTCCCCGGCGAACCGACACCGGCCGACGAACTGTGGCGCCGGACCGAACACGCCTGGGCGGGCGCGGTACGACCGGTCGACGGCACCCTCGCCGACCGGGACGCACGACATGCAACGGCCGTATTGACCGGAATGACCAGTAGCAGCGGCGGTATGGTGGCCGCCGCGACCACCTCCCTGCCGGAACGCGCGGCGCAGGGCCGCAATTACGACTACCGGTACTGCTGGATCCGGGACCAGTGCTATGCCGGACACGCAGCCGCCGCCTACGGCCCACACCCCCTCCTCGACGCCGCCGTGCGCTTCGTCCGAGACCGCCTCCTCGCCGACGGCCCACATCTGAAGCCTGCATACACCACGGGCGGAGGCGAGGTGCCCTCCCAGCGCACCTGCCCCCTTCCGGGATATCCCGGCGGCACGGTGGTCATCGGCAACTGGGTGAACCGGCAATTCCAACTGGACACCTTCGGGGAAGCGCTGGTGTTGTTCGCCGCCGCCGCCCGTCACGACCGGCTCGACGGACAGGACTGGCGGGCCGTCGAGACCGCCGTCGCAGCCATCGAAACCCGATGGCGAGAACCCGATGCCGGCATCTGGGAATTGCACACCCGCCACTGGGCGCACTCGAAGCTGACGTGCATCGCAGGCCTACGCGCCGTCGCCGCGAGCGCCCCTCGCACACAACGAGACCGATGGAACGACCTGGCCGACACGCTGACCGGGGCCGTTCTCGCCGACAGCACCCATCCGTCCGGCCGGTGGCAACGCGCACCCGACGACAACCGGGTCGACGCCGCGCTGCTGCTGCCCGCGATCCGGGGAGCATGGCCGGCGGACCATTCGCTCAGCCGCCGCACCCTCGACACCGTCCGCACCGAGCTCGGCAGGGACGGTTACGTCTACCGCTTCCGCCACGACGACCGTCCGCTCGCCGACGCCGAGGGCGCCTTCCTGCTGTGCGGATTCGTCATGGCGCTCGCCGACCATCAGCAGGGCAACACCGTCGAGGCCGTGCGGTGGTTCGAACGCAATCGCGCCGCATGCGGACCCCCGGCACTGTTCACCGAGGAATTCGACGTCGTCGAACGACAACTGCGCGGCAATCTCCCGCAGGCCTTCGTGCACGCCCTGCTGCTCGAATCGGCTCGGCGTCTCGCCCACCCCTGGAACTGCGCGGGATGAGCGTTTGCCGCGCACCGACTCGCACACCGAAAGGACCTCGATGTCATGACATCGTCACCCAGCGACCAGGTCGTGGTCGTCACCGGCGCCAGCGCCGGCATCGGACGGGCGGTGGCCCGCGCCTACGGACAACGCCACGCGAGGGTCGCCCTGCTCGCCCGCGGCGAGACCGGCCTCGCCGCCGCCGCCCGCGAGATCGAGGCCGACGGGGGACAGGCCCTGATCGTGCCCACCGATGTTGCCGACCCCGACGCGGTCGACGCCGCCGCCACCGCCACGGTCGAGCGGTTCGGCCGGATCGACGTGTGGATCAACGTGGCGTTCACGTCGGTCTTCGCGCCGTTCACCGAGATCACCCCGGAGGAGTACAAACGCGTCACCGAGGTCGCCTATCTGGGCTACGTCTACGGGACCATGTCCGCGCTGAGGCGGATGACGCCGCGCGATCGCGGCACCATCGTGCACGTCGGCTCGGCGTTGGCCTACCGGGGGATCCCGCTGCAGAGCGCCTACTGCGGCGCCAAACACGCCATCCAGGGTTTCCACGAGGCCGTGCGATGCGAACTGCTGCACCAGCACAGCAACATCGATGTCACCATGGTGCAGATGCCCGCCGTCAACACCCCGCAGTTCTCCTGGGTGCTCTCCCGGCTACCCCGCCACGCCCAACCCGTGCCCCCGATCTACCAACCCGAGGTGGCCGCGCGCGCGGTGCTGCACGCCGCCGACCACCCGCGCCGCCGCGAGTACTGGGTGGGGGCGAGCACCGCGGCCACCCTCGCCGCCAATGCCCTCGTCCCCGGTCTGCTCGACCGGTACCTGGCCCGCACCGGGTTCGACTCGCAGCAGACCGACCGACCCCGCGATCCCGACCAACCCGCCAATCTCTGGGATCCCGCCGACGGCACGGACGGCAAGGACTTCGGCGCCCACGGAGCCTTCGACGACCGCGCGAAGGCGTCGAGCGTGCAGACCTGGCTGTCCCGCCACCACGGACTGCTCGCGGCGTCGGTCACCGGCGCGCTCGCCACCGGTGCGGCGTTCGCGGCACGGACCCGCACCGCATGAACCCCGGCGGCACCTTTTCACGGGTGGATCGGCCACAACAAGGTGAGCGCATCGTCGCCGGCCGGTTCCCCGGCGGCATCCGCGAAGACCCCGAAGGCAGCAGCGAGCTCGTCGCGCTGCCCGGCGCTCAACCGGCTCAGGACCGCAGCGATCGCGGCGCGCCGGTGCTCGAGGACGGTGTGTACCAGCGCCACACCGTCCGATGTCAACGTCAATGCCAGTTTCCGGCGATCGTCCGGAGAATCACGCCGATCCAGCAGACCCGCCTTCATCAACCTGTCCACCGACCTGCTGGCACTGGACCGATCGACCCCGAGCTCGTCCGCCACCACCGCGAGAGTGAGCGGACCCCGCGTGCCCACGAGCACGAGGATGCGCAGATGCGGGATGCTGACGCGCTCCTCGACCTCGGCCACCGACGCCGCCGCGATCCCCACCAGGGCGCGCGAGGCCGCCATCACCGCATCGACCTGCCGATCGAACTTCTTGCTCGAGCGACCACCGGACGGGGTCCGGACAGGGGAATTCATGACGTCATCCTCCGACGATCCGTGCGATCCTGCAACTGTTGCACAACCGCACGCACCGGAGCGCCCCGCGTACCGAGGACCACCCGATGCTGACGGCGGTGTGGTACGGACTGGGCACCGCAGTGCCCCTGTTCGGCGGCGCCGTGATCGGACTGCGCTACGACCTGCCCCGACCGGTGCTCGCCGGATCGATGGCCTTCGGCGCCGGCGCCATGGTCGCGGCGGTCTCCACCGAACTGTTCGCCCCCGCCTTCGCCGATCAAGGCCTGTGGGCCGCCGGCGGCGCGCTGATGCTCGGCACGCTCGTCTACGTCGTCGCCGACCACCTGATCGAGAACAAACTCGGTCCCGCAGCCCTGGGATGGGCCCTGATGCTCGGTGCGCTGCTCGACGGCATCCCGGAGAACGCCGCCCTCGGCACCACCCTCGCCGAGGCAGGCTCCGCCGGGCTCGTGCTGCTGGTGGCCGTGGCGGTCGGCAACATCCCCGAAGCCGTCGCCGGCGCCGCCTCGATGCGCGCGGACTTCCCACACCGCACCGCCCTGGCCATCTGGGGAATCACGGCCGTGCTGCTCGTCGCGGTGGTCGTCGTGGCCGCGGCCTTCGCCGACTCCCTGCCCCAGGCGGGGATCTCCCTGATCCAGGCCTTCGCCGGCGGCGCCACCATCGCCGTCATGGCCGACTCGCTGATGCCCGAGGCCTATCGGGAAGGCGGCTGGTGGGTGGGCATCTGCACCGCGGCCGGATTCCTGATCGCCTTCGCCCTCGGCGCATGAACCGGCCCGCCGCGCACGAGCACGACGCGACGGCCCGCGCCGCAGGGCCACGTCACAGGGCCACGTCGAACAGCTGACCCACCGCATAGGTCACGGCCATCGCCAGTGCTCCACCGAACACCACCCGCAACACCGCCCGGCCCCGCCGCGCCCGACCGAGCCACGCACTGATCGATCCGGTCGCGGCCAGCGCACACAACACGGCCACGAACGTCACCGGGATCCGCGCGGCCTCCGGCACCGACACGATCATCAGCAGCGGCACCAACGCCCCGAGGGTGAACGACACCGCGGACGACAGCGCCGCCACCCACGGATTCGCCAGGTCGGTCGGATCGATGCCCAACTCCACCTCCGCGTGGGCGGCGAGCGGATCCCGCGCCGTCAACTCCTCGGCCGCGGCACGCGCCGTGGCCGCCGACAAGCCCTTGCTCTCGAGCAGCCCCGCGAGTTCGTCGAGCTCGGCCTCCGGCATCTCGGCGAGCTCGCGCCGCTCGGTGTGCAGCGCCGCACGTTCGGTGTCGCGTTGCGTGCTCACCGACACGTATTCACCCAGCGCCATCGACACCGCGCCGGCGGCCAGCCCGGCCACCCCGGCGGTGAGGATCGTCGACTCGTCCGTCGTGGCGGCCGCGACACCGACGACCAGCCCCGCGGTCGAGACGATCCCGTCGTTCGCGCCGAGCACACCCGCCCGCAACCAGTTGAGCCTGCCCGCCAACCCGCCGGTGTGGGGTTCGACATCCTCGTGCTGACCCCGGGAATCGTTCGGCGACGGCGGGTTCGGTAGCGACATGTCGAAAAGCTAACACCGGACCGTCGAGACGCGACAGGAGGGACATCCTTCCCTTACCTGACTCGACCCCGGAGTCTCAGTCGCCGCGCCGACATATCCGCGCGCGGCGCCGCGGAGGGATACCCCGCGCCGAATACCGGCGGGCCTCCGCGGCGGCGACCGCCCAGTCCGGATCGCCGGGCAGCGGGCCCATCGGGTCCCGATCCCCCCACGGGACGCTCGTGTCGGCGGCAAGCACTGCGCGCTGCAACGCCCGTTCGATGCCCACAGGCCGGTAATCGGACGGCACCAGGTGACCGATCCACCGGCAGTCCCGGGCGGTCATGTCGTGCCGCAGACTCTCCATCAGCGCAGCGACGGTTTCGGAGGGCACCTCCGTCAGCCACGACCCGATCCGGCCGATCACCGCTTCCGGCAGCCCGGAGAGGGTGACCTGGGCGCGTGGCATCGCGGTGACCCGGCCGTAGAGCCGCAGCAGTTCCGGATACCGGAGGACTTCACCGCATCCCACATCGAACGACCGAGTGGACAGCTCCGACACCGCCGCTCCGGCCACCGCCGCGGTCAGGTCGACGACCGCGACCGGTTCGACCCTCGAGTTCATCCAGTCCGGCACCACCGTCACCGGCAGCCGCCCCCCGAGCTGGCCCAGCACCTCGAAGCTCGTCGACCCGGATCCGAGCACCATCCCGGCCCGCAGGGTGATCACCGACCGGCTCGACCGGGACAGCTCCTGTTCGACCTCCCACCGGGAGAGCAGATGTTCGGACAGCGCCTCCGGCCCGCACTCGGGGACGAAACCGGACACGTAGACGATGCGGGTCGCCGAGGACACCTCGACCGCGTGCCGCACCGCGCGGGCAGCCGCGAGATCGACCTCCCGGAACTCCGCCGAACGCATGCCGTGCACGAGATAGACCACGACGTCCACCTCGGCGAGCGCCGCGGGCAGAGTGTTCCCGTCGGTGACGTCCACCTCGGCGCTCTCGACGCTGTCGTGCCACCAGAAGCGCTGCAGGGAGCGGGGATCGCGGACGCCGGCCCGCACCGTGCAACCGGCGGCGAGGAAGGTGGGAACGACCCGGCTGCCGACGTAGCCGGACGCACCGATCACGAGAACCCTCATCTGCCGCCCCGTTCCTCATCGACTCTCCGGGTGGATGCACCGGCCGGGCCTGTCGCAAAACATCGAGGACGGATCCCACCGGCCAAGATAGTGTTACCGTTGGTTACAAACACAGTGGCCGGTCGCGAAGGAATCTCGTATGTGGATGCTGTCCGGAAAACTACTCCGACGTCGAATCCTGTTCGTCCTCGCCGTACCCCTCGGCGCCGGCCTGCTGTCCGCGCTCGCACACCTCCTCCAGCGACGCCGCGGACGACCCACCTCCGTCTCCGAATCCCTGTTCGCCATCGCGAGCGCCCTACGGCGCCGCCCCTTCCCGGCCCGGAGCGTGAGCGACCATCCGGACCGGAGCGTGAGCGACCATCCACCGGCCCCCGAGACGCGAGGACAGCCATGACCACCCACACCGTCACGAACGGACCCGTCCGGCTCCACGTCGTCGAAGAAGGCAACCCGCACGGACCGACCCTCGTCCTCGTCCACGGCTGGCCCGACACCCACGCCCTGTGGGACCGCATCACACCCCTGCTCGCCGACGACTTCCGCATCCTCCGCTACGACAACCGCGGCGCCGGCAACTCCACTGTCCCGCGCGAGGTGGCGCACTACCGTCTCGACCACCTCGCCGCCGACCTGCACGCCGTGATCGACGCCCTCGCCCCGAACGCACCGGTCCACCTGCTCGGCCACGACTGGGGCGCCGTGCTGTGCTGGGAAGCGGTGTGCGAACCCGACGCCGGCGACCGCATCGCCTCCGACACCTCCGTGTCCGGCCCCAACCTCGACCATCTCGGCCTGTGGCTACGTCGACGGCTCCGACAGCGACGCCCGCTCGGACCGGCCGAACAGACCCTCGCCTCCGCCTACACCCTCGCCTTCCAGATCCCGGGCCTGCCGAATCCCGTACTGCGCCGCTGGCTCTCCCACCACTGGCCGGCCTTCGTCGGACACTTCGACCGCACCGACCCCGCCGCGATCGAACCCGTCGCCCCGACCCTCGCCGACGACATGGTGCACGGACTGTCCCTGTACCGCGCGAACATCCGCACCCGGCTCGCCCGGCCCCGCGCGCGGCGCACCGACGTCCCGGTGCTGGTGATCCAGAACCTGCGCGACCGCGCGGTGCGCCCGGTGAGTTACGAGGACACCTCCCACTGGGTCACCGACCTGCGTATCCAGCCGCTCGACGCGGGACACTGGTCACCGCGCTCCCACCCGCGCGAACTCGCCGCCGCCACCGCCCGGTTCGTACAGCAGATCGATGCGGTGCGCGCCTGACCTCCGGCGGGTTCAGCCGGACGAGAATTCTGTGCGCGGCGCCGGCCCCACCGGGGGATCGTCGTGCACCGGTAGCCGGCGCGGACCCGGCCCCTGCGCCCCGAGTACGTCGCCGGGATTCGCGAGCGGGCACGACGCCAGGCTCAGGCAGCCGCAGCCGATGCAGTCGGTGAAACTGTCACGCAGCGCGGTGAGATCCTCGATGCGGCGGGTCAGCCGGTCGTGCCACGCCCGGGACAGCCGCGCCCAGTCCGCGGTGGTCGGCACGCGACTGTCCGGCAGCGAATCGAACGCTTCCTTGATCTCGTCGAGGGACACCCCGACGCCCTGGGCGACCTTGATGAACGCGACCTTGCGCAGCGTGTCCCGGCGGTAACGGCGCTGATTGCCGGAGGTGCGGCGACTGGTGAGGAGCCCCCGCGACTCGTAGTAGTGCAGTGCCGAGACCGCCACCCCGGAACGGTCGGCCAACTGGCCGGGTGTCAGCCAGATCGCAGGGTTCATCGGTGCCCCTCCTCGCCGCGCAGACCTCGTGATCGAGTTGTGCTGCACGGTACCGGGACGGCGACCGCCCACGCCGGGTGGCCGGGTTCAGAACGACGGGGGCCCGAACTCGGCGGCGACCTCCGGCGCATCCATCCGCAGCATGTCGTAGGCGGTGTGCGCCAGCGACCGTACCGACTTCGGATACGGTCGCTCGAAACGCTCGCAGACCCGCGCGGTGGCCAGCGCGGCCTCGAACCGCCACTTACGGGAACCGCTCACGAACGTCCGGGCCTGGAACAGATAACTCGATGCGGGGATCGTCACGCGACCACCGTAGAACCTGCGGGCAGGTGCCGGGGGAGCACCACGCGGAGATCGTGCAACGTCACTGTCACCGTGACGAATCGTAGGACGTGGCGAGGGGTGACCGGGGAGGGGAGAGGTGCGCGATCCTGAGGTTGCCGAACCCGGGGTGCGCGTGCCGCCGTCTGCCGCTGAGGTGAGGTGGGGGCAGGCGGTCGGTATTCGGGGGCTGACCCGGCGAAGAAGGCCGCAGGACGCCGTAACCCCGTCGAGGAGAATGTCATCTGCAAGCGACATCGAGTGCGACAGTGGAGTATTCATGGATAACGGTGATTATCCATCAAATAGGGAAGAGGCGGGAATGGGCGACGGGCGGCATCGACACCTCGGGGGACGGGGTTTCATCCGTATCGCCATCCGTGCATCACTCGGCATGATGCACCGCGTCTAGATCGTGCACGCGACGTCGACCACATGGTGTCGTCGTATCGGACCGTCGGCGAGCTGTGTATCGGCGCAGCGCCGACGGTGACTGTTGTGGTGATCGGTTCACCGACTCGATCCGGTCCGGGCGAATCGGGGCCGGATCGAACCGAAGTCCGGATCGGCCCGGCTGGGGTCGAGCAGGGTCCGGCCGGTGGCGCGGGACCCCGCAGCGAGGTCGCATCGATACGGAAACGGCGAGGATGCCGAACCGTTCGGGCGCCCTGCCGTAGTCGTCCGGAGGAGGCCCGATTCCACTTTAGTTAACATAATGTAGATTATCGGCAATAATGACATGTGCCGTGACCTGGACTTGGCGCCGATGATCCTGATGCTCCCGGCCGACGTCCCGATTCGCAGATTCGCGACGTCGGTGCACGCCACGGCGTCGCGTCGCGCGCCGTGCCGTCCGGCGCGTGTTGTTCGCTCCGCGTCGTGCGGCGTGCGAACCGCGCCGCGCCGACCCGCTCCCGACGCTCGATCTGCCGCGCATCCGCCGGGCCCGATCCGCACCGACCCGGTCCTCGGCCTCTGGCCGGCTCGTCGCCGTGCGCCCGTCCGCTGCCTCGCACGCCCGAGGTGGCCTTCCGGGCCCGCCGCCCTCGTCCCCTGCTCGTCCGTCCGGCCGTCGTAAAAACGTCACAGTGACGTTTTTTATGGGACCGCAGAGGTCCTGCTGTGATCGCGCCTCTGCGTCGATATCCTCGGCGCGGCAGTGGCAACGCGATCCGGCAAGGTCGACCGTGCCGATCGGCGCGTTGATGTTCGTCTGCCCGGCACTCGCGGCCCCGCGCCGCCGGCGGCGGACGCGAGTCGGCCTGGCGGCACATGCTGACGCCGCCGCGCGCACTGCGACGGGTCGCTGTACCGGGCGGTGTGTCCCGCATGGGCGACGATGTGGGCCCCCTCCTCCATCCGGGACTCGGCCGAACTAGAAACGTCACTATGACGTATTGATTCCGGTCTCCGGGTAGTCGATCCACCGACTTCACGACGGTCGCCGCAACCGCCGCAACTGCGCGGACAGGTAATCCCGGGCACGACGATGACCCCCGACCCGGACGAGTTCGTCGCCGAGCTCTTCGAGCAACCGCGTCAGCAGCTTCTCGTCGGGCGCCCAGCCGTCGCGCTGCCGGCATCGGTCGAGCCATTCGACCGGTGCGATGTGGCCGCGGTCGGCGTTGCAGCGTCGGCACGCGGCGACCTCGTTGGCGGTGATGCTCGGGCCGCCCTTCAGGCGTGGCACCAGATGATCGGTGGTCGGGGTGATCAACCGGCCGAACTCCCGTCCGCACCACAAGCACCGCCCGTCCTGACGGTCGAGGGCGAGCGAGAGTCGGGTGACGCGGTCCATCCTCCGATCGTGGCCCATCGACGTCACCGGGGTCGCCGATGGGTCCGATCGGCGTCCGGAGAGCACTTCAGGGGCGTGCTTCGAGGACGAGGTTGAACGGGGTTTCGGTGGCGCGGCGGAAAGAGCCGAATCCGGCTTCGGCGGCGATCTCCGCGAGCCGCCGCTCCCCGGCCTGCGCGCCGAGCCCGAGTGCGCCCGGCTGATCGAGCGACGACGGGGTGCACAGCACCGTCGATGCGGCGTAGTACATCCGGCCGACCGGGTTGAGGTTCTCGGGCAGGCTGTCGCGGGCGAACGGTTCGACGAGCATCACCGTGCCGTGGTCGGCGAGTGCGCCGCGGGCGTACCGCAGTGCGCCGACGGGATCGCCCATGTCGTGCAGACAGTCGAAATAACAGATCAGGTCGTAGTCCCGCCCGGGAAAGTCCGTCGCCGAGGCGACCTCGAAGGTGACATTGTCGACGCCCTGTTCGGCGGCCAGTTCCGTCGCCCGGGCGACGGACGCGTCGTGATAGTCGAATCCGCGGATGGTGGACTGTGGGAACGCCTGCGCGAGCAGGGTCGTGGAGACACCGTGGCCGCAGCCGATGTCGGCGACGGTGGCGCCGCTGCGCAGGGTGTCGACGACCCCGTCGAGGGCGGGTAGCCACACGTCGACGAGGTTGGCGCGGTAACCGGGCCGGAAGAACTGCTCGGTGCCGATGAACAGGTCCGGATCGTGCTCGTGCCACCCGAATCCCTCGCCGGCGCGGATCCGTTCGGCGATGCGCCGACAGTCCTTGTACACGGAGCCGATCAGGTGGAAGCCGCCGGCCATGTAGACGGGGCTGTCCTCGCGGGCGAGGGCCATGGCGTGTTCCGGTGCCAGGGTGAACGTTCCGGCGTCGGGGTCGTAGGTGAGATAGCCGCTGGCGGTTTCGGCGGAGAGCCATTCGCGTAGATAGCGTTCGCGGATGCCGGTGCGGGCGGCGAGTTGTTCGCTGGTGACCGGGCCGGCGGCGTCGAGCGCGCCCCACAGTCCGAGTTCGGTGCCGATCAGCACCAGTGCGCCGTTCATGGCCGCGCCCATGTCGACGACGAGTTGTCCGAGGGTCTGTTCGAGGCGTCCTTGATCGAGATCGTGTGTGTCGGTGGTCATCACACACCTCCGTGCGGTGGGGTACGGACATTACGGTAGGTCGCGCAGGGGTTCGTCCGGCGACGCGGCGGGTTCGATCGGGTGTCGATCCGGGTGGCGATGCGGCGGACGAGGTCACGAACCGGTGGTGCTGCACGGACGGACTGCACAGTCGAGGTTGCACCTCGCTACACTGGTAGCAATCTGCTACAACGGGAGGTCGTCATGACGTCGTCCACCGACAAGGTCACCCGCTTCGACGCCGAACTCGTCGACAGCGCCATCGCCGAGGGCGGCCGCCAGAACCGCACCGGACGCCAGCAACTCGAATACTGGGCCCGCATCGGCCGCGCGATGACCGCCCACGAGACCGCCTCCCTGCACCGGGTGCACGAGGCGCTGGCCGGGACGCGGGAACCGGAGGATCTCACCGCCGCCGAGGGACGCCTGTTCGACGCGGAGATCGACGCGCGCCTGGCGGACGGTCTGGCCCGCACCGACTACGCCGAGGTGCTCGCCGCGCGCGGGGTCACCACGGTGGTGCTCGACGACGCGGGCCGGTTGGTCGAGCAGGGTCCCGACGGTAGTCGCCGGGTGCTCGGCGACGCATGAGGCGTCTGGATCTGATCGTCGGTCCCAACGGGTCCGGTAAGTCGACGTTCGTCGAGTTGTCCCTCGCTCCCCTGCTGCCGCGCAGTGTGTTCGTCAACGCGGATGTGATCGCGCGGCAGCGCTGGCCGGAGCGGGCCGAGGAGATGTCGTACGAGGCGGCGCAACTCGCCGCCGCCGCGCGGGACCGGCTGATGCGCCAGGGCCGGTCGTTCATCGCGGAGACGGTGTTCTCGCATCCGTCGAAGCTGGAGTTGGTCGACCGGGCGCACGAGGCGGGATATGTGGTGGTGCTGCACGTGATGCTGGTGCCCGAGACGATGTCGGTGCTGCGGGTGCAGCATCGGGTGGCCGCCGGGGGCCATGCGGTGCCCGAGGACAAGATCCGGGCGCGTTATCGGCGGTTGTGGCCGCTGGTGGTGGAGGCGATCGGTCGCGCCGATCAGGCGTCGGTGTACGACACGGCGTCCGGGACCCCGGTGGTGGTGGCGCGCTTCGCCGGCGGGGTGCCGGTGGGTGCGGTGAGCTGGCCGGTGTGGGCGCCGGCGGTGCTCACCGGCCTCGGTTGAGATCCCGGCCCGGTGGGCGGATGTGCCACGGTCAGTTCCGGCGGTTCCCGTTGCGGGCGGCGACCGGCACCTCGGCGCGTGCCCAGCGGCGCAGCGTGACGTCGCTCTCGGTCAGCCGCGCCGACAGCACCGCGATGATCGTCTCGACCGCCCGGGCGCTCACCATCTCGTGGTGAGCGCAGTCGAGGCGGTATTGGTGGATCTCCCCCGCGATCACGTTGTGCCAGGCCGCCACCGCCGGGATCGGGGCGTCCGAGCGGGCCGCGGTGAAGAACAATGCGTCCCCGTCGAAGGTGTCCGGTTCGTGCCGGCGCGCGGCACGCGCGGTGTCGGTGGACCCGGCGTGCAGGCGTTCGAGGTGTGCGGCGGTCAGGCCGGTGCCGCCACCGAACGCCTCGTCGAGGACTGCGGCGGCGTGCTCGAAGCTCGGCTCGTCGTCGTCGACGGGAAGCCCGAGATCGCGCAGCATGTCGCGGGTGCCGACGGCCGGGGACGCCCCGACGACCAGGTGGCTGTCGAGCAGCGCGAGGGTGTCGACGATCTCCCCGGCGCGGCGCAGTTCGACGGCCACGGCGTGCGCGACCACCCCGCCGAGGGACCAGCCGAGCAGATGGTACGGCCCGTGCGGCTGCACCCGCCGGATCTCCCGCACGTAGTGGCGGGCGAGCGCGGTGATGGTGTCGTGCCGTGGGCCGCCGGACAGGGCCGGCAATTGCAGTCCGTAGACGGGCCGGTCGTCGAGGCGGTGCGCGAGGGTGCTGTACGGCCAGGCCAGCCCCGCGGCGGGATGGATGCAGAACAGTGCCGTGCCGGTGCCGGGGCGCAGCGGGACGAGCACCCGGAACGCCTCGTCGATTCCGTTGCTCGTCTCGGGGTCGCCGCTGCTCAGGTGCGCGGCGAGCTCCGCCGGGGTGGGGTGGGTGAAGATCGAGGCGATCGGCACCCGGCGGCCGAGTCGTTCCCCGAGAGCGGGCAGCAACCGGGTCGCCAGTAGCGAGGTGCCGCCGCGCTCGAAGAAGTCGTCGTCGACCCCGGCCCGGTCGAGACCGAGATGTTCGGCGAACAGGTCGGTGAGGAGCTTTTCGAGGTCGGTGCGCGGGGCCCGGTAGTCCCCGGCCGGGGCGGTGAACTCCGGGGCGGGCAGCACGGCCCGGTCGAGTTTGCCGGCCGGGGTGAGCGGGATGTCGTCGAGCACGGTGATCACCGCCGGCACCATGTGCGGCGGAAGATGCTGCGCGACGAACGTTCTCACTTCGGCGGCGGTGACCTCGGCATTCGGGGTGAGGCGGATGTAGGACACCGGCAGGGTCTGCCCGGACGGGGCGGTGTGGCCGAGAGTGTGGGCGAAGACCACCTGGGGGTGCGCGGTCAGCGCCGTGTCGATCTCGCCGAGTTCGACACGGAACCCGCGGATCTTGACCTGGAAGTCGGTGCGGCCGACGTAGTCGAGGCGATGATCGGTGGTCCACCGCACCAGATCGCCGGTGCGGTACATCCGCTCCCCCGCGGCGGTGGGGTCGGGCACGAACCGGGCCGCGGTCAGCGCGGGCCGCGCGTGGTAGCCGCGGGCCAGACCCGGCCCGGCGACATACAGTTCCCCGGCCACCCCGACGGGCACGGGCTGGAGCCGTCCGTCGAGCACCAGGGCGCGGAAGCCGCGGCTGGGGGTGCCGATGGTGACCGGTTCCCCGGCCGTCAGGGGGTCGCCGAGGGAGGTCATGATGGTCGCCTCGGTGGGGCCGTAGGCGTCGATCATGCGACGCGAGTGGGCCCAGCGCGCCACCAGCTCCGGGGGCAGTGCCTCGCCGGCGACGAGCAGGGTGTGCAGCTCGGGGACGGTGTCCGGATCCAGCGAGGCCAACGCGGTGGGGGTGATGAAGGCGTGGCTGACCCGCTGCGCACGCAGCACCGCGGCGAGCTCGTCGCCGCCGTAGACGTGCGGCGGCACGACCACCAGCGTCGCCGCCGCGCACAGCGCCATCATCTGCTCGAAGATCGACGCGTCGAAGCTCGGCGACGCCAGATGCGACACCCGGGCCGCGGCGGTGACCTGCAGCCGCTCCCGTTCCTCCCGGGCCAGGGAGGCCAGGCCGCGGTGGGTGACCGCCACGCCCTTGGGGCGGCCGGTGGAGCCGGAGGTGTAGATCAGGTAGGCCGGATGATCCGGGCGCAGCACCGTCGGCCGGTCCGCGGCGTCGATCGGTGCGACCGGCCCGTCGGTGAGGTCGATCTCGTCGAGGACGAGCCAGTCCACCTCGTCGGGCAGTGCGTCGCGGTGCGCGGCGACGGTGATGCCGATGCGGGCGGCGCTGTCGTCGAGCATGAAGGCGATGCGGTCGGCCGGATAGGTGGGGTCGACCGGCACGAACGCCGCGCCGCTGCGCACCGTCGCCCACACCGCGGTGACCGACTCGAGCGAGCGCGGGATCGCCAGGGCGACGACCTGTTCGGGTCCGGCGCCGCGGTCGAGCAGGTGCCGCGCGAGCCGGTGCGCGCGGGCGTCGAGCTCGCGGTAGGTGACCTTTCGGTCGCCGTCGACGACCGCGACGGCATCCGGGGCGGCGGCAACGGCGGTGTCGAGCAGGTGCGGCCACAGCACCGCCGGTTCGGCCTGCGGTCCGATCGCGGGCACCAGCGCGGTGTGTTCGGCGGCGGTGAGCAGGTCGAGATCGCCGACGGGGCGGTGCGGGGCGGCGGCGATCGCGTGCAGCAGCCGGCCGAACCGGTCGGCGAAGCCGCGCACCGTCTCGGCGTCGAACAGGTCGGTGGCGTAGACGAAGGCGGCGTCGAGGCCACCCTCGGTGTTCTCCCCGACGAGCAGTTCGAGGTCGAAGTTGCACACCGTCGGGTCGAGGGCGACGCCCTGCACGCTCAGGTGCGGCAGCTCCACCGCGGGCAGCTCGGCGGTGTGGAATTCGATCGAGACCTGGAACAGCGGCGAATGCGCGGTCGAGCGGGTCGGGGCGAGGGCGTCGACGACACGGTCGAAGGGCAGATCGGCGTGCGCGAAGGCGTCGAGGTCGCTGTCGGTGACGGCGGTGAGCAGGTCGGTGAAGGACCGTTCGGCGGGTACCGGGGTGCGCAGCACCACGGTGTTGACGAACATGCCCACCACCTCGTCGAGGGCGCGGTGGCCCCGGCCGGCGACCGGGGAGCCGACGGCGATGTCGTCGCTGCCGGACAGGCGGGCCAGTAGCACCGCGAAGGCGGCGTGCACGGTCATGAACAGGGTGCTGTGCCGGTCGGCGGCGAGCTGTTGCAGCCGGGCGAGCAGGTCGGCGTCGACGGTGAAACGGGTGATGTCGCCGCGGAAGGACTGCTGCGGGGGTCGGGGCCGGTCGGTGGGCAGCGCCAGCACCTCGGGCAGCCCCGCGAGGCGGTCCTGCCAGTAGGCGGTCTGGTCGGCGGCGAGACTGCCGGGGGCGGCGGGGTCGCCGAGCCGGTCGAGCTGCCACAGGGTGTAGTCGGCGTACTGCACCGGCAGCGGCCCGAAGGTCGGGGTCTCGCCGCGGCTGCGGGCGGCGTAGGCGATCATCAGGTCGCGGGCGAGCGGGCCGGTGGAGCCGCCGTCGGCGGCGATGTGGTGCACGACGAGCACGGCGAGATGGTCGTCGCGGTCGAAGGCGAACACCCGTGCCCGCACCGGGATGTCGACGGTGACGTCGAAACCGGCGCCGAGGAAGTCGGCGACGGCGGTGGGCGCGGTGTCCTCGGTGGCCGGCACCACGTCCAGCGGCAGCGGTGCGTCGGCGGCGGCGAGGATGCGCTGGTGTGGTCCGGTGGCCGAGGCCGGGTAGACGGTGCGCAGGCTCTCGTGCCGGGTCAGCAGGTCGTGCAGGGCGGCGCCGAGCGCGGCCGGGGACAGATGTCCGGACAGCCGGATGGCCAGGGGGATGTTGTAGGCCGCGGAGGTCGGGTCGAACTGGTTGATGAACCACAGTCGTTGCTGTGCCGGGGACAACGGAATGTGGTGGGGGCGCGGCCCGGCGACCGGGCCCAGTGTGGTTCCGGCGGCGGGTTCGGCGGTGTCGGTGGTGGCGGGCCGCTCGTCGAGGTGCGCGGCGAGCGCGGTGACGGTCGGTGCTTCGAACAACGCCCGCACCGGTACGGGCCGGCCGAGCCGGTCGCCGAGGCGGGCGACGGCGCGGGTGGCGAGCAGCGAGTTGCCGCCGAGGTCGAAGAAGTTGTCGTCGGCGGCGAGCCGGTCGAGGCCGAGCACCTCGGCGAGTTCGTCGGCGACGAGCGACTCGAGTGGGTCGGTGGGCGCCGGGCGGTCGTCGGTGGCGGCGCGCAGTTCCGGGGCCGGCAGCGCGGCGCGGTCGAGTTTGCCGACCGGGGTCAGCGGGATCTCGTCGAGCACGCTGATGACGGTGGGCACCATGTGCGCCGGAAGATGCTCGGCGACATGGGATTTCACCGCGGTGGGGTCGATGTCGGCGCCGGGCGCGGGATGCAGGTGGGCGACGAGGACCGTCTCCCCGCTGGGGGCGCGGTGGGCGACGGTGGCGGCGAAGCCGACACTCGGGTGCGCGGCGAGCACGGCGTCGATCTCGCCGAGTTCGACGCGGAAACCGCGGATCTTGATCTGGAAGTCGCTGCGCCCGATGTAGTCGAGGCGCAGATCCTGCGCGTCGAGGTCGCCGACCCAGCGCACCAGGTCCCCGGTGCGGTACATGCGTTCGCCGGGGGCACCGTAGGGGTCGGCGACGAACCGGGCGGCGGTCAGCGCGGGCCGGGCGTGATAGCCGCGGGCCAGGCCCCAGCCGGCCAGATACAGTTCGCCGACGGCACCGAACGGCACCGGCCGCAGCGCGGGGTCGAGGACGACGGCGTGCACCCCGCGCAGCGGACCGCCGAGGGTCAGTGGCTCGTCGACGCCCAGGGGGTCGCTGATCGCGGCCATGATGGTCGTCTCGGTGGGCCCGTAGGCGTCGACGAGGCGCCGGCCGGGCGCCCAGGTGACCTGCAGGTCCGCCGGCCACGCCTCCCCACCGACCGCGAGATCGGTGAGGTCGGTCAGATCCGCCGGATCGAGGGAGGCGAGCGCGGCGGGGGTGATGAACCCGTGGGTGACCCGCCGCTCGCGCAGCAGCGCGCCGAGTTCGGCGCCGCCGACGATGCGCGGGGGCACGATCACCAGTTCGGCGCCGGACCCGAACGCCAGGAGGTATTCGAAGATCGACGCGTCGAAGCTCGGTGAGGAGACGTGCATGACCCGCGCGCCGGGTCCGGCACCGAAGCGACTGCGCTGGTCGCGGGCGAAGTTCTCCAGGCTGCGGTGGGTGGTGAGCACCCCCTTGGGGCGGCCGGTCGAGCCGGAGGTGTAGATCAGGTAGGCGGGATGATCCAGCCGCAGCGCGACGGGGCGGTCGGTGTCGTCGAGCGTCGTGGGGTCCTCCCCCGCCGCGTCGCGGTCGAGGTCGTCGAGCAGCAGCCACGGCACCGTGTCGGGGAGTTGCGCGCGGTGCGCGGCGGTGGTGAGGCCGACGGTGGCGCCGCAGTCGTCGAGCATGAACGCGACCCGCT
This sequence comes from Rhodococcus sp. As11, assembly GCF_048957735.1. Classification (NCBI taxonomy): domain Bacteria; kingdom Bacillati; phylum Actinomycetota; class Actinomycetes; order Mycobacteriales; family Nocardiaceae; genus Rhodococcus; species Rhodococcus sp. As11. The sequence continues at coordinate 221,388 of NZ_JARDJE010000008.1, read as the reverse complement.
CGGCCGGGTAGCGCGGGTCGACGGGCACGAACGCCGCCCCGGTCTTGGTGATCGCCCACATCGCGGTCACCGACTCGATCGAGCGGGCGATGCCGAGGGCGACGAAGATCTCCGGGCCGGTGCCGTGGCGCAGCAGCACCCGGGCCAGCCGGGTGGAGCGTTCGTCGAGCTCGCGGTAGGTGAGGACCCGCTGCCCGTCGCGCAGCGCCGGTGCGTCCGGGTGGGCGGCGGCGGTGGCGGCCAGCAGCTGCGGCAGGGTCGCGTCGCTGCCGCCGGCCGGGCCGTGTACGGGCAGCAACGCGGCCTGTTCGGCGGCGGTGAGCGCGGGCAGCGCCGTGATCGGGGTGGCCGGGTCGGCGGTGAGCGCGTCGAGGACGGCGGTGATGCGCGCGGCGATCGCGGCGACGGCGGCGCGGTCGAAGACCTCCGGCAGGTATTTCATGCGCAGGTGCACGGCGGTGTCGGTGTGCACGACCACCGACAGCGGGTAGTGCGCCGCGTCGCGGCCGACGATGTCGGCGACCCGCATGCCGGCGAGGTCGGTGTCGCGGTCGAGACCGGCGCGTTCGACCGGATACGACTCGAAGACGGTGAGGGTGTCGAAGCGCACGGCGGCGCCGAGGTGCCGGTCGAGGGTGCCCAGGTCGAGGTGGTGGTGGTCGAGCAGGGCGACCTGTTCGGCCTGGATGCGGTCGACGAGGGCGCCGACGGTGTCGCCGGGCCGCACGGTGATGCGCACCGGGACGGTGTTGATGAACAACCCGACCATCGCCTCGATGCTGGGGATCTGCGGTGGCCGGCCGGAGACGGTCGCGCCGAACACCACGTCGGTGCGGCCGGTGAGCGCGCCGAGCACCAGCCCCCAGGCGGTCTGCACGAGGGTGTTGACGGTGATGCCGCGGGCGGTGGCGGTGTCGTGCAGCCGCACCGACAGGGCGGTGTCCAGGTCGACGTCGAGGTCCTCGGAGATCCCGGCGGTGGTGCCGGGCCGGTGCTGGGGGGCGAGCAGGGTCGGCTCGTCCACCCCGGCCAGGGCGCGGCGGTAGGCGTCGAGGGAGGCGTGCGGATCGCGGTCGGCGAGCCAGCTCAGGTAGCTGCCGTAGTGCGGTGCCGGCGGCAGGGCCCGCAGGTCGCCGTCGGTGGTGTAGAGCACGAGCAGTTCCCGGATCAGCACCGGGGTGGACCAGCCGTCGAGCAGCAGATGGTGGTTCGTCACTGCGAGCAGGTGCCGGCCCGGGCCGGTGTGCACCACGGTCGCGCGCAGCAGCGGCGCGGTCTCGGTGTCGAAGCGGGTGCGCCGATCGAGCGCGAGCAGTTGGGCGGCGGCGTCGTCGGGGTCGGGGTCGTCGCTGGTGTCGGCGACGGTGAACGGCACCTCCACGTGGGTGGGGACGACCTGCACGTGCCCGTCCCCGGCGGCGGGGAACGCCGCGCGCAGCGCCGGATGCCGGTCGAGCAGCAGTTGCAGGGCGCGCCGCAGCCGGTTCGCGTCGACCTCGCCGCGCAGGTCGAGCACCAGTTGCACGATGTACGCATCGGGGCGGTCCCCGGCGAGCAGGGCGTGGAAGAGCAACCCGGTCTGCAGCGGGGCGGTCGGCCACACCGTGTCGAGGCGCCCGTAACGCTGCTCGAGGCGTTCGATGACGTCCTGGTGCAGACGCACCAGCGGCAGATCCGAGGGGGTCAGTCCCCCGGCGTGCGGGCTGCGGGTGTGCCGGGTCAGGGCGGTCGCGGCGGTGGCGAACCGGTCGGCGAGGGCGGTGACGTCGGCGGCGTCGAGCAACCCGGCCGGATACGACCAGTGCACCTCGAGCACCGGCCCGTTCGGGGTGTCGGTGGTGACGGCGTTGATGTCGAGCACCGCCGCGGCGGGCATGTCCGGGCTCTGCGCCCCACCGTGGGGGAAGCCGTCGATGGGCAGCCACGCGGTGTCGGTGTCGGTGATCCCGGCGGTGGGGCGACCGAGATAGTTGAAGCTGACCTGCGGTACCGGGGCGTCGGCGAGCCGCGCGGCGGTGTCGGCGTCGAGATGGCGCAGCAGCCCGAAGCCGGTGCCGTGGTCGGGGACGGCGGCGAGGTGTTCCTTGACGGTCTTGACGGCGCGCCCGGCGGCCGGGCCGGCGGCGAACGCGTCGTCGAGGTCGATGCCGGTCAGGTCCAGGCGCAGCGGGTGGATGGTGGTGAACCAGCCGACGGTGCCGGACAGGTCGGCGCCGGCGGCGGCGGTGCTGTCGCGGCCGTGGCCTTCGAGGTTGAGCAGCAGCGAGGCGGGGTCGTGGCCGCGGTCGCGGCGCCAGGCCGCCACCGCCAGGGCGAGCGCGGTGAGCAGCCCGTGGTCGACGGCGCCGTGGAAGGCGGTGGGCACGGCGGTGAGCAGCGCCTCGGTGACGGCGGTGGGCAGTGCGGTGGTGAGGGTGGTGACGGTGGCGTTGGTGTCGCGCACCGGATCGAAGGCCCGGTGTCCCAGCGGCGGGTTCGGTCCGTCGAGCACCCGGCGCCAGAAATCGAGTTCGGTGCGGCGGGTGGGGGCGGCGTCGCGCAGGGCGTGCGCCCAGCGGCGCACGCTGGTGCCGGTGGGTGGGGGCAGCAGCGCACCGGCACCGGTCGCGGTGGCCGCCCACGCGGCGGCCAGGTCGGGCACCAGGATGCGCCAGGACACCCCGTCGACGGCGAGATGGTGGATGACGACGAGCAACCGGCCGGCGCCGCTGGCGGTGTCGAACCACACCAGCTGCACCACCCGCCCGCGATACGGGTCCAGCCGGTCGGCGGCGGCGTCGAGTTCGGTGGCGGCCAGGGCGAAGAACTCGTCGCTGTCGGCGGCGCTGGTGACCGGCACCCGGTGGATGACCGTACCGGCGTCGACGCTGCCCGGCGCGGGGACGTGCAGCAGGTGCCCGCCGGGGGTGTCCGGCGCCGGCCGCAGCTGCACCCGCAGCATGTCGTGCCGGTCGAGGACGGCGGTGACGATCGCGCGCAGCGTCGCCGCGTCCAGGCCGGTGGGCAGACGCAGCAGCAATGCCTGCGAATAGCGGCCGATGCTGCCGCCGCGGTCGAGCATCCAGTGCGCGATCGGCGGCAGCGGCAGGTCGCCGACCCCGCCGCCGGGTAGCTCCGCAAGGGTCTCGGTGGGGGCGGCGGTGCCGACGACGGCGGCGAGCGCGGCGGGGGTCTTGTGTTCGAACACCGCGCGGGGGGTCAGGTCCAGGCCGGCGGCCTTGGCGCGGGACACCAGTTGGATGGACATGATCGAGTCGCCGCCGAGAGCGAAGAACGAATCGTCCACCCCCACCGTGGGCAGACCCAGGACCTGCGCGAACAGTTCGACGAGGACGGTTTCGGGGCCGCGCGCCGGGGCGCGGGAGACGGTGGTGCGGGCGGCGAAGTCGGGGGCGGGCAGCGCGCGCCGGTCGAGTTTGCCGGTGGCGGTGACCGGCAGGGTGTCCAGCACCACCAGGGTGGACGGCAGCATGTACGCGGCGAGCTGCCCGGCGGCGTGGTTCAGCACCACGTCGACGTCGAGATCGTGGCCGGTCTCGGGCACCACGTACCCGACCAGACGTTCGGTGGTGGTGCCCGGGGCGGTGTGTACGACGACCACGGCGCGGGCGACGCCGGGGGCGCGCAGCAGTGCCGCTTCGATCTCGCCGAGTTCGATGCGGAAGCCGCGCAGCTGCACCTGGAAGTCGGCGCGGCCGAGATATTCGATCTCGCCGTCGCGGGTACGCCGCGCCAGGTCACCGGTGCGGTAGAGCCGCTGCCCGGAGGTGCCGTGCGGGTCGGCGACGAACCGGGTGGCGGTCAGATCGGGACGGCGCAGATAGCCGCGCGAGAGCTGGGCGCCGGAGACGTACAGTTCGCCGATCACCCCGGTGGGCACCGGATGCAGCCGGCTGTCGAGGATGTGCAGGCGCAGCGACGGCAGCGGCGCTCCGATCAGGCTGGCCGCGGCGGTGGCGGCGAGGTCGCGGGTGATGGTGCGGGCGGTGACGTGCACGGTGGTCTCGGTGATGCCGTACATGTTCACCAGCGTCGGGGCGGTGTCGTCGTGGCGCCGGTACCAGCGGTCGAGCTGCGCGAAGTCGAGGGCTTCCCCACCGAAGACGACCCGGCGCAGCGCCGGCAGGTCGGCGGCGGCGGCGCGGTCGGCGTCGATGAGCTGGTAGAAGGCCGTCGGGGTCTGGTTGAGCACGGTGACCCGTTCGCGGCGCAGCAGTGCCAGGAACTCCTGCGGGTTGCGGGCGGTGTGGTAGTCGACGACGACGAGCCGGGCGCCGTGGGCGAGCGCCCCCCACAGTTCCCACACCGAGAAGTCGAAGGCGTAGGAGTGGAACAGCGTCCACACATCGGCGGCGTCGAAGCCGAACATCTCGGTGGTGTCGGTGAGCAGGGTGACGACGGTGCGGTGTGGCACCACCACGCCCTTGGGGCGGCCGGTGGAGCCGGAGGTGTAGATGACGTACGCCGCGGCATCCGGATGCACCTGCGGCAGTCCGTCTGCGCCGGTGGGCATCTCGGTGAGGCGGGTGCGCACGGCCGGGTCGTGCAGGTCCACGATCGGCGGGGTGTGCGGCGGGAGACCGGCGGCGTGCTCGGCGGTGGTGAGCAGGCACACCGGGGCCGCGTCGTCGAACATGTACGCCAGCCGATCCGGGGGGAACGCCACGTCGACGGGCAGATAGGCGGCGCCGCTGTGCAGCACGGCGAGCAACGCGACGATCAGGTCGGTGCCGCGCGGCAATGCGACCGCGACGAGCCGGTCCGGGCCGGCGCCGTGCTCGGTGAGCAGCTGGGCCAGGCGCTGCACCCGGTCGGTGAGTTCGGCGTAACGCAGCGCTCCGTCGGGGGCGGTGACCGCGGTGGCGGCCGGATCGCGTCCGGCGCCGCGGGCGTAGACGTCGAGCAAACTGTCCGGGACCCGGTGGGGCGGGACGGGTGCGGCGGGGCGTTCGTCGGCGGTGAGCAGATCGACGTCGCCGATCGGGCGGTGCGGGTCGGCGGTGACCGCGTCGAGCAGCCGCACCAGCCGCTGCGCGAAGGAGGCGACGGTGGTGGGATCGAACAGGTCGGTGGCGTAGGTGAACGCCGCCGGTATCCCGCCCGTCTCCCCCGCAGCGCCGGGGTCGGTGTTCTGCAGGGTCAGTTGCAGGTCGAACTTGGCGACCGGCAGCTCCGGGTCGAGGGCGTCGACTTCCAGCTCGGGCAACACCAGCCGGGCGGGTTCGGTGTTGCCGTATTCGAGGACCACCTGGAACAGCGGGGACCGGTCGGTCTCGCGGGCCGGGGCGAGCACGTCGACGAGGGTCTCGAAGGGCAGCTCGGTGTGGCCGAAGGCCGCCAGGTCGATCTCGCGGGTGCGGTGCAGATGATCGGTGAACGACAGGGCGCCGTCGACGGGGGTGCGCAGCACCACGGTGTTGACGAACATGCCGACCAGGTCGTCGAGGGCGCGGTGCCCGCGGCCGGCGACCGGGGAGCCGATGACGATGTCGGATGTGCCGGTCAGGCGGGCCAGCAGCGCCGCGAACCCGGCGTGTACGGCCATGAACACGGTGGTGTCGTGCTCGGCGGCCAGCGCCTCGAGGCGTCGCTGCACGGCGGTGGGCACGGTGAAGTGGTGCAGGGCGCCGCGGAAGCTGCGCTGGGTGGGGCGGGGCCGGTCGGTGGGCAGCGGCAGCAGTTCGGGGGCGTCGGCGAGGGTGTCGCGCCAGAATTGCAGCTGGGTGGCGGCGAGGGAGGCCGGGTCGTCCGGGTCGCCGAGCAGGCGGCGTTGCCACAGCGCGTAGTCGGCGTACTGCACCGGCAGCGGCGCCCGGTCCGGGGCGGTGCCGGTGGTGCGGGCGGTGTAGGCGAGCATCAGGTCGCGGGCCAGCGGCGCCATCGACGAGCCGTCGGCGGCGATGTGGTGCACCACCACCGCGAGCACATGGGTGTGCTCGTCGAGGCGCCACAGCCGCAGCCGCACCGGCACCGCCGCGGCCACGTCGAAACCGGCGCCGACGAACTCGCCGAGTGCGGGGGGCAACTCCTCGGCGGTGACCGGCCGGGCGGTCAGGACCGGCAGGACCCGGTCGGTGTCCACGATCACCTGCCGCGGGCCGTGTTCGTCGCCGGGATACCAGGTGCGCAGGCTCTCGTGCCGGTCGAGCACGTCGCGCACCGCCGCGGTGAGCGCCGCGACGTCGAGGCGGCCGGACAGGCGGATGGCCAGGGGGATGTTGTAGGCGGCGGAGGTGGTGTCGAACTGGTTGACGAACCACATGCGTTGCTGCGCCGGGGACAGCGGCAGCCGCTCCGGGCGTTCGGCGGCGACCAGCGGCACCCGGCCGTGCCCGCCGTGGTCGTCGAGGAACCGCGCGGCCAGCGCCCGCACCGTGGGGGCCTCGAACACCGCGCGCACCCCGGCGTCGGTTCCGAGCGCGGCGTTGAGGCGGGCGACGACGCGGGTGGCGATCAGCGAGTTGCCGCCGAGATCGAAGAAGTTGTCGTCGACGGAGACCTGGGGGTGGCCGAGGATCTCGGCGACGATCTCGGCGACGGTGGCTTCGAGGTCGGTGCTCGGGGCGCGGTAGTCGCCGCCGAGACGGGTCAGATCCGGCACGGGCAGGGCGCGGCGGTCGAGTTTGCCGACCGGGGTCAGTGGCAGCTCGTCGAGCAGCACCACGGCGGCGGGCACCATGTGGCCGGGTAGCCGGGCCGCGGCCCAGGCGCGCAGCGCCCGCGGATCGATCTGCCCGGCAGTGGTGTCGGTGAGATCGGGCAGCACATAGGACACGAGCACGGTGTCGCCGCTGGGGGCGGTGTGCCCGATGGTGTGGGCGAAGGCGATCGCGTCGTGGGCGGTGAGGGCGGCGTCGATCTCACCGAGTTCGATGCGGAAGCCGCGGACCTTGACCTGGAAGTCGGAGCGGCCGAGATACTCGACGGTGCCGTCGTGCCGCCACCGCACCACATCACCGGTGCGGTACATGCGTTCGCCGGGGTCGCCGTAGGGGTCGGCGACGAACCGGGTGGCGGTCAGGTCGGGGCGGCGGTGGTAGCCGCGGGCCACACCCGCTCCGGCGATGTACAGCTCCCCGGCCACCCCGACCGGGACGGGCCGCAGCCGGTCGTCGAGGACGGCCTGGTGGAAGCCGACGGCGGGAGCGCCGATGGTGACGGTGTGCCCGGGCCGCAGGGGCGGGCTGACGCTGGTTTCGATGGTGGCCTCGGACGGGCCGTAGCCGTTGAACATGCGGCGCCCCGGCGCCCAGCGCGCCACCAGCTCCGGGGGGCAGGCCTCGCCGGCGACGACGAGCACCTCGAGGTCGTCGAGTCCGGTGGGGTCGAGGGAGGCCAGCGCGGTGGGGGTGACGAAGGCGTGGGTGACCTTCTCCTCGCGCAGCAGCCGGGCGAGTTCGTCGCCGCCGTAGACGTCCGGCGGCACGATCACCAGGGTCGCGCCGGCGCAGAACGCCTTGGTGAACTCGAAGATCGACGCGTCGAAGCTCGGCGACGCCAGATGCGAGACGCGGGCGTGGTGGGTAATGGTGAAGTGGCTGCGCACCTCGGCGTTGAGGTTGGTCATGCCGCGGTGGGTGACGACCACGCCCTTGGGGCGGCCGGTGGAGCCGGAGGTGTAGATCAGGTAGGCCGGGTGGTCGAAGTGCAGCGGGGCGGTGCGGTCGGCGTCGGTGATCGGGGCGGTGTCCGCTGCGGCGATCCGGTCGGTGACGGCCGGGTCGTCGAGCACCAGCCACGGCACCTGCACCGGCAGCGCGGCGCGGTGCGCGGCGGTGGTGATGCCGAGGGCGGCGGCGCTGTCGGTGAGCATGTAGCTCACCCGTTCCGGGGGGTAGGCGGGGTCGACGGGCACGAAGGCCGCACCGGTCTTGGTCACCGCCCAGACCACCGCCACCGATTCGAGCGAGCGGGTCAGGGCGAGGGCGACGATGGTTTCCGGTCCGAGTCGGTACTCCTCGACGAGCAGCCGCGCCAGGCGGGTGGACCAGGCGTCGAGCTCGGCGTAGGTGATCTGCCGGTCGGCGAAACGCAGGGCGACCGCGTCGGGCAGGATCGCGGCGACCGAGGTGAGCAGTTCCGGCCACAGCTGCGGCGAGACCGGCGGCAGACCCCGCGCCGGGGTCAGATCGGCCAGTTCCCGGTCGGTGACGATGTCGATGCTGCCGACCGCGAGGTCGGGGGCAGCGGTGATGGCCTCGACGATCCGCACGAAGCGGTCGGCGAACGAGGCGACGGTGTCGGCGTCGAACAGGTCGGTGGCGTAGGTGAAGGCGCCGCGGATCCCGGCGGGGCCGGCGGCGTCGGTGGTCTCGGCGATCGACAGTTGCAGGTCGAACAGGGCCAGCATCGGCTCGAGGTCGAGGGCGCGCACCGTCAGGTCGGGCAGTTCGATCTCGGGGCGTTCGGTGTCCTGGAATTCGAGCAGCACCTGGAACAGCGGGGTGTAGGCGGTCGAGCGGGGCGGGTCGAGGACCTCGACGAGCCGCTCGAACGGCACCTCGGTGTGCCCGAAGGCGGTCAGGTCGCCGGTGCGGATGCGGTCGAGCAGCGTGCTGAACGGTTCGTCGTCGTCGACCCGGGTGCGCAGCACCACGGTGTTGACGAACATGCCCACCAGGTCGTCGAGGGCGCGGTGCCCGCGCCCGGCGACGGGGGTGCCGACGACGATGTCGTCGCTGCCGGACAGCCGGGCGAGCAGCACCGTCAGCGCGGCGTGCACCAGCATGAACACCGACGCGTCGTGGGCGCGGGCGATGTCGAGCAGTCGCCGGTGGGCGGCGGCGTCGAGGGTGAACGGGATGCGGGCCCCGCGCCGCGACGGCTGCACCGGGCGGGGCCGGTCCAGCGGCAGTTCGAGCAGGTCGGGGGCGCCGTCGAGGGCGTCGCGCCAGAACCGGAGCTGTGCGGCGGCGAGGGAGGCCGGGTCGGTGTCGTCGCCGAGCACCCGATGCTGCCAGAGGGTGTAGTCGACGTACTGCGCCGGCAGCGGTGGCCACTGCGGGGTCTGCCCGTCGTGGCGGGCGCTGTAGGCGGCGATGACGTCGCGGGCCAGCGGCCCCATGGAGAAGCCGTCGGCGGCGATGTGGTGGGCGACGAGCACGAGCACGTGCTCGTCCTCGGACAGCGCGAGCACCCGGATGCGGATGGGGATCTCGGTGGCCACGTCGAAACCGGCGGCGAGGATCGGGGTGAGCCGGCTGTCGAGGTCGGTGTCGTCGACCTCGGTGCCGTCGTCGACGGTGAGCACGACCAGGTCGGGGACGGCGGCCGCGGCGGGCACCACCACCTGCACGGGTCCGTCGTCGGCGAGCGGATAGCGGGTGCGCAGCGATTCGTGCCGGGCGACGACATCGCCGATGGCGTGGTGCAGCGCCGCCTGGTCGAGCCGGCCGGACAGCCGCAGGGCGACGGCGATGTTGTAGGCCGGGGAGGTGGTGTCGAACTGGTTGACGAACCACATGCGCTGCTGCGCCGGGGACAGCGGGATCGGGTCGGGGCGCGGCCCGGCCACGGGTGCGCCGCGCCCGGCGTCGGCGCGGTCCGGCCGGTCGAGGTGGGCGGCGAGATCGGCGACCACCGGATGATCGAAGATCTCCCGGATGCCGAGGTCGCTGCCGGTGTCCGCGGCCAGGCGCGCCGCGGCGCGCATGGCGAGCAGGGAGGTGCCGCCGAGGTCGAGGAAGTGGTCGTCGGCGCCGACCGGGCCGACGTCGAGCAGATCGGCGAAGACGGTGGCGACGAGCTGTTCGGTGGGGGTGCGCGGCGCCCGGTAGCCACCCGCGGCGGTGGCGGCCGGCGGGGCGGGCAGCGCGGCCCGGTCGAGTTTGCCGTTGGGGCCGACGGGCAGCGCGTCGAGGACGACGAGGGCGGCGGGCACCATGTAGTCCGGTAGCCGCGCGGCGAGGTCGGCGGTGACCGCGGTGGTGTCGATGCTGCGGCCCGGGGTGGGCACGAGATAGCCGGTGAGCCGGTCGTCGGCGCCGTGGTGGACGAGCACCACCGCCTGCCCGATCTCGGCGCGGGCGCGCAGCACCTGCTCGATCTCCCCGAGTTCGATGCGCAGACCGCGGATCTTGACCTGGAAGTCGGTGCGCCCCAGATACATCAGGGTGCCGTCGGCGCGGCGGGTGGCCAGATCCCCGGTGCGGTACATCCGTTCCCCCGGCGCGCCGTAGGGGTCGGCGACGAACCGGTCGGCGCTCAGGCCGGGACGGTGGAGATAGCCGCGGGCAAGCTGGATCCCCGCGAGATACAGTTCGCCGGCGGCGCCGGCGGGCACCGGATGCAGCCGCGCGTCGAGCACATGGGTGCGGGTGTTCCACACCGGCCGGCCGATCGGCACCGCCCCGTGGTCGGTGTCGGTGCTGGTCCACGCGGTGACGTCCACCGCGGCTTCGGTGGGCCCGTACAGATTGTGCAGGGCGGTGGGCGGCAACGCCTCCCGCAGCGCGGCGGCGGTCTCGGCGGGCAGCGCCTCCCCCGACGCGAACACGTGCCGCAACGTGATCGGCTTCCGGTCGTGGCGGTGCAGGGCGTCGACGAACACCGCGAGCATCGACGGCACGAAATGCGCCACGGTGACCCGCTCCTCGGCGAACAGCCGCAGCAGATAACCGGGATCGCGGTGCCCGCCGGGGGCGGCGACGACCAGCCGCGCCCCGACCTGCAGCGGCCAGAAGAACTCCCACACCGACACGTCGAAGGTGGCGGGGGTCTTCTGCACCACCGTGTCGGTGGCCGTCAGCGGATAGCTGTGCTGCATCCACCGCAGCCGGTTGACGATCGCCGCGTGCGGCACCGCCACCCCCTTGGGGCGGCCGGTGGACCCGGACGTGAAGATCACGTACGCCAGGTGCGCGCCGGCCGGCTCCGGCCGGTCCGCCGGGGTCAGGGCGGCCGGGGATTCGTCGTCGAGGTCGAGTCGGTCGAGCCGCAGCATCTCCGCGCCGGTGTCCGGCACGACGGCGGCGACGTCGCCGGTGGTGAGCACCGCGACGGGGGCGGCGGTGTCCAGGACGTACCGCAGTCGTTCGGTGGGATGCTCGGGGTCGAGCGGCAGATAGGCGGCGCCGCTCTTGACGATCGCGTACATGCCGACGAGCAGCTCGAGGGAGCGTGGGACGGCCAGCGCGATCACCCGGTCGGGGCCGGCGCCGGCGCGCAGCAGCCGCCGGGCGAGCCGGTTGGTGACCGCGTCGAAGTCGGCGTAGCCGAGGGTGCGGCCGTCGACGGTGACGGCCGGGGCGTGCGGGGTCGCGGCGACCTGCGCGGCGAACACCGCCCCCAGGGTGGTGATCGGCCCGGTGTCGGCGGTGGTGGCGTTCCACATCTCGAGGACGGTGCGGCGTTCGTCGGCGGTGAGCAGGTCCACGTCCCCGACGGGCACGGCCGGGTCGGCGGTGACCGTCTCGAGCAGCCGCACGAGTCGCTCGGCGATCGCGGTGGCGGTGCGCGGGTCGAACAGGTCGGTGGCGTAGGACAGGGCCCCGCGCAGCCCGGTGGTGCGGCCGGTGTCGTCGGCGACCGCGCCGAGCTGCAGGTGCAGATCGAATTTGGTGGTGTGCGTGTCGATCTCGGTGATATCGACGTCGAGGCCGGGCAGGGTCAGGTGGGCGCCGGTGGTGTCGGCGAAGGCGAGCATGACCTGGAACAGCGGCGAGTACGCCGCCGAGCGGGCCGGCACCACCGCGTCGACGAGCCGGTCGAACGGCAGGTCGGTGTGCGCGAAGGCCGTCAGGTCGGTGTCGCGCACGGTGGTGAGGAACTCGGCGAACGGCAGCTCGGCGGGCACCGCGGTGCGCAGCGCGACGGTGTTGACGAACATGCCGACCAGATCGTCGAGGTGGCGGTGGCTGCGCCCGGCGACGGGACTGCCGACGACGATGTCGTCGCCACCGGACAGGCGGGCGAGCAGCACCGCCAGGGCGGCGTGCACGACCATGAACTCGGTGGCGGTGTGGGCGTGGGCGAGCTGCCGGATCCGCCCGAACAGGCCGGGGTCGATCTCGACGTCGACGGCGGCGCCGCGGAAGGACTGCTGCGGCGGGCGGGGCCGGTCGGTGGGCAGCGCCAGCAGCTCGGGGGCGCCGGCGAGGATCTCCCGCCAGTACTCGAGTTGCCGGGCGGCGCGGGAGGCGGGGTCGTCGACGTCGCCGAGCAGCTGCGCGAACCACAGGGTGTAGTCGGCGTACTGCAGCGGCAGCGGCGCCCAGTCGGGGGCGGTGCCGGCGGCGCGGGCAGCGTAGGCGGTGACCAGATCCCGGGACAGCGGGGCCAGCGACGCCCCGTCGGCGGCGATGTGGTGCACCACCACGGCGAGCACGTGCTCGTCGTCGGCGATGCGGAACAGCCGCATCCGCAGCGGCGGGTCGACGGTGACGTCGAAACCGGCCGCGACCACCGCGGCGACGTCGCCGTCGAGATCGGTGGTGGGGGTCGGGGTGAGATCCACGGCGAGCGCGTCGACGGGCAGCACCTGCTGGATCGGTCCGGCGGGGGTGGCCGGGTAGACGGTGCGCAGCGCCTCGTGCCGGGCGAGCACATCGGTGGTCGCCGCGAGCAGCGCCGCCGGGTCGAGGTGACCACGCAACCGCAGCGCGACCGGGATGTTGTAGGCGGCGGACGTCGGATCGAGCTGGTCGACGAACCACAGGCGCTGCTGGGCGGCGGAGACCGGGACGGGATGCGGGCGCGGAAGCACCGGTGTCGGGGCGGGCCGGTCGACGTCGTCACCGGCGGGCAGGTTCGCGGCCAGCGCCCGCACCGTGGGGGCCTCGAACAGCGCCCGCACCCCCAGATCGGTGCCGAAGGCGTCGTTGATGCGGGAAATCACCCGGGTGGCGACCAGCGAGTTGCCGCCGAGCTCGAAGAAACTGTCGTCGGCGCCGACCTCGGCGACACCGAGCCGATCGGCGAAGATCGCGGCGAGGACGGTCTCGGTGGGCGACATCGCCGCCGCGGCACCGCCGCCGGTGCCGCCGAAGACCGGTTCGGGCAACGCCGTGCGGTCGAGTTTGCCGACGGCGGTCAGCGGGATCTCGTCGAGCACGACGACCGCGGCCGGCACCATGTGGGCGGGCAGCCGCTGCCCGAGCGCGGCGAGCACCGCCTCGGAGTCGAGTTCGCAACCGGGTTCGGGCAGCAGATAGGACACCAACATCGGTTCGCCGGAGGGGGCGGTGCGGCCGAGGGTGACCGCGAACGCGATACCGTCCTGGTCGCTCAGCGCCGCGTCGATCTCGCCGAGTTCGATGCGGAAGCCGCGGATCTTGACCTGGAAGTCGGAGCGGCCGAGATACTCCACGGTCGGTGGACGGTCCCTACCGCTGCGGGCGACCCGGTCGCCGCCGGACAGATGCCAGCGGCTGACGTCGCCGGTGCGGTACATGCGGCTGCCGGGCGGGCCGAAAGGGTCGGCGACGAACCGGGTCGCGGTCAGGCCGGGCCGGTGGAGATAGCCGCGGGTCACACCCGGTCCGGCGATGTACAGCTCCCCCGCCACCCCGACCGGCACCGGATGCAGCCGGCCGTCGAGGATCAGTTCGTCGATCCCGCACACCGGGCTGCCGATGGTGATGCGTTCACCCGGCTTCAGGGTGTCGGTGATATTGCAGACGATGGTGGTCTCGGTGGGCCCGTACGCGTTGAACATGCGCCGGCCGGGCGCCCAGCGCGTCACCAGCTCCGGCGGACACGTCTCCCCCGCCACCGTGACCACCTCGCAGCCGAGTTCGGTGGGATCGACCGACGCGAGCGCGGCCGGGGTGGAGAACAGGTGGGTGACGTGCTCGTCGCGGAGCACGGCGCCGAGTTCGGCGCCGCCGTAGACGTGGGCGGGCACCACCACGAGGGTCGCGCCGATGCCGAAGGCGGTCATGTACTCGAAGATCGACGCGTCGAAGCTCGGCGAGGAGAAGTGCGACACCCGCGCCGCCGGGGGTGGGGCCAGGCGGGTGTGCAGGGTCGCCGACAGGTTCGCCAGGCCGCGGTGCGGCACCACCACCCCCTTGGGGCGTCCGGTGGAGCCGGAGGTGTAGATCAGATAGGCGGGATGGTCGAACAGCAGCGTGGCCGGGCGGTCGTCGTCGGTGATCGGGTCGGCGCTCGCCTGCCCGATCCGCGCATCGAGGTCCGGATCGTCGAGGACCAGCCAGGGCACCGTGTCGGGCAGCTCGTCGCGGTGCGCGGCGGTGGTCAGACCCAGCAGCGCCCCGCAGTCGGTGAGCATGTACTCGATGCGTTCGGCCGGATAGTTCGGGTCGACGGGCACGAAGGCGGCCCCGGACTTGGCGACCGCCCAGATCACGGCCACCGACTCGACGGACCGGACGATGCCGACGGCGACGAAGGTCTCCGGCCCGGCGCCGGCGGCGACGAGGACGCGGGCGAGCCGGTTGGACCATTCGTCGAGTTCACGGTAGGTCAGGCGGCGATCCTCGCACACCACCGCGTCGGTGTCCGGCACGACCGCGGCGACCGCCCCGAGGATCTCCGGCAGGGTCTGCGCGGAGCGGGCCGGGTCACCGTGCGCGGGGACCAGCCCGGCCACCTCGTCGCCGCCGACGAACGGCAGGTCCCCGGTGGGCAGCCACGGATCGGTGAGCACCGCGGTCAGGGCGCGGCCGAGCCGCCGGCCGGTGGTGAGGGCGATGCCCGCGTCCACCTGGTCGGGCCGGTAGCCGGTGCGTACCCGCAGGACGGTGTCGCTGGTGTCGATCGCCAGGTGCACCGCCGCGGCCATCGCCTCGGTGTGCGGGGTGGGGTCGTCGAGGGACAGCACCATCGGGACCGACGGGGCGAGGCGGGTGAGCACGGCCGGGTCGACGTCGGCGTGGGCGGTGAGTTGCTCGCCGAGGGTGCGGACGCGGCGTACCAGCTCGGCGAAGGGTTCGGCCGGGTCGATATCGATCCGCAGCGGCAGCACCACGCCGTCGCGGGCGACGCCGAGGAGGACGTCGTCGTGACCGGTCAACCGGGCGGTGAGCACGGCGGTCGCGGCGTGCAGCACCGCGGCGACCGTGGCGTCCGGGGCGTCGTCGTCGGCGGGGGCGAACCGCGCGGCGAGTGCCGCGGCGGTCACCGCCAACCGGTCTTCGACGTCGGCGGGGGTGTCGGTGGCGGGTGCGGTGACCGGGCGGGGCAGCTCCGACCGGTCGGGGGCGCCGGCGAGCTGCTTCCGCCAGTAGTCGGCGGTGGCCGCGGCCCGGCGACGCTGCTCCGCCAGTGCCACGCTGGCCGGATGGATCGCGGTGACCGCCCGGCCGGGTGCGCTGCGCAGGAACTCGCCGAGCAGGTCGACGAACCGGTCGTGGTGGGTGTGCAGTTCGTCCTCGTCGTAGCGGTGCGGGTTGCCGCGGAAGTCGAGATAGGTCCGTGCCGGGTCGCCGCTCTGATAGATGTTGACCAGCAGGTCCTCGACGGGACCGGAGGTCATGATGTGGAATTCGCCGCGGATGTCGCCGAGCACGATCTCCTGCCGGAACAGCATGACGTTGACCATCGGCCCGGCATAGCGGTGCGGGTCGCCGGCCGCGCCGGTCTCGCGGCGGATGTCCTCGAGGCTGAACCGCTGGTGCCGCAGCGCCCCGGTGAGCTCGAGTTGCACCCGCCGCACCAGATCGGTGCGGGTGTCGCCCGGGTCGAGGAAGATGCGCAGCGGTGCGGTGTTGACGAGCATGCCGCCGGAGCGGCGGGCCACGGCGGTGGTGCGGGCGAAGACCGGCAGGTTGATCATCACGTCGTCGCGGCCGGTCAGGCGGGCCAGATAGCACGCGAACGCCGCGACCACCGCGGCCGTCGACGACAGGCCCGGTTCGTCGTCCACGGCGGTCAGGGCGTCGACGAGTGCGTCCGGCAGGGTGCGGCTCGACAGCAGCGACACCGCGGCGGTGGGGGCGTCGCGCCGGGCCAGGGTGGAGCCGTCCTCGAGTCCGGCGACCCGTTCGATCCAGTAGTCGCGGTCGGTGCGGTAGCGCTCGGAGGTGCGGTACTCGCGGTCCCAGTCGTAGAGGGCGCGCAGGTCGGCGGCGCGGGACGGTGCGGGTTCGCGGCCCTGCACCTGCGCGGTGTACAGCGCGGCGATCCGGTTGACCATCGTCATCGCCGCGAACCCGTCGAGGGCCACGTGGTGGATGCGGGCGTACCAGAGGAACCGGTCGTCGGCGACCTGCAGGAGCGTCATGTTCACCAGCAGGTCGGTGGCCAGATCGACCGGGGTGGCGTAGTCGGCGGTCATCCAGGCGTGCGCCGCCGCCATCGGGTCGGGGTGACCGCGGAAGTCGAGCAGTGGGATCTCGGTGCGCTCCTCGACGGCGGGGTCGACGTACTGGACGGGCTCACCGTCGACGTCGACGACCCGCAGATAGGCCGACTGGAACTCGGCGCCGGCGCGGTATCCGCAGCGGCGCAGCAGATCCAGGTCCGGGGCGCCGCGCAGATCGACGTACTGCGCGATACACACCGGCACCTCGGGTGCGAGCTGCTGCGCGAACCAGATGGCTCGTTGCGCGGACGACAGTGGAAAAGCTCCGGCCGGTATCTGCGGACGACGGTGTCGCAGCGACATGTCCCCTCCGAAAGCGATGTTGTTGGCCGTGATCGGCGTGTGTCCCCCGACATCGCGTGCGAGGGGCGACCCCGGTGCCGCCGGGCGTGCGGCGCCGCGATCGGACCCCCGTTCGATCGTATACTCCCGTGTGACCGGGACCACACAACAAGCTAGACCACCCGTCCGGGTGGTACGACCGGATTGCAGCGACGGCCGCGCCGGCACCCGCCGCGGCGCCTCCGGCGTCTCCGCCCCACCACCGCCACGGCCCCCCGGAAGCGGGGGTGACCTCGGAAATCGGTGGCTCTCCACGGCTTTCGTCGCGTTTCGATAACGTTTTCCCGGTGTGCGGGAGGATTGTCCTGTTCGTGACGGGCGTGACGATCGGGAACGTGTGCGAACCCGGATCGGGCTCGGCGGAAACGCCCCGAAACCGGACAGTGCTCCTTATTCTCGAAGCCGGCCGTCATCTTCGTGGCCCCGCGCCGCGACCCGTGCGTGACCGGATCGCGACCGGATCGTCTCGCCCGCCCGCTCGCCCCCACTCGAAGGAGCCCGAGATGTTGCGTCGCCGATCCGCACCGCTCGCCGCCGCCCTGCTCGCCGCCGCCCTGCTGACGGTCCCGGCCCGGGCCGCCGCCGACCCGGCCCCGCCGGGGGTGCCGCTCGACCGGCTCCGCGCGGAGGTCGCCGACTCCCCCGAGACCCTCGCCGCGCTCGAACGACTCGTCGCGGAGTCCGGCTCGGCGGATCCGTTCGCGCCGCCGCCGAAGAACATCCCGCAGCCGTTCACCGCGCCCGCCCCGACCGTCGGTCCCGGTTGCGGCGGCGGCCTCGTGCCGTTCGCGATGACCAACGCCTGGGTGCATCCCGGCCCGCACGGTCAGGTGCCGTCCGGGGCGATCGAGGTGTTCGTCGAACCCACCGCCGGGGCGCCGGTCGCCGGCTCGGACCTGACGTTCGTGTGGATGAACATGGAGAACTTCCGCGCCGGGGTCGCCACCCTCGCCAACCCGGGGGGCGGACTGCAATCGACGGTCGTCGACACCGGTCCCGGCGCGGTGATGGGCGCCCTGTTCGGCTCCCTGCAGTACACGAACGGGGCGTTCTGCCAGGTCGTCTACACCATGGGTGGTTTCTTCGTCTGAGCCCGTGTCAGCGCAGGCGTTCGGCGTCGCGGGCCAGGTCGAGCAGCTCCGCGCACAGCGCGGTCAGTTCGCCGGCGGCCGCGCCCTCGGCGACCGCGGTGGCCACGTCCTCGGCGGCGCAGCGCACCCGGAACGCGCGGTCGGCGAGCGCCTCGACCTCGGCGGCGGTGAGCACCACCGCGTCCGCGGGCAGCCCGGCACGGCGGGTGCTGCTGCGCTGCTCGTAGGCGCGTTGCCGGCACGACTGGCGGCAATAGCGCCGCCGCCGCCCGGTGCCGATCTCCGGTACCGGGCGCCCGCACCACAGGCACGTGCTCGCTCGCGTGTCACGTCCGGTCACGAGCGTCACTGTACTGCCCGGCCCCACCGCCGCCCGGGCGGTGCGGACACCGTGGCGGACACCGTGCGCGCGGCGGGGCGGCGGGTCGGTAGACTGGCACCTCGGCTCCTCGGTGGGCCGCGGGAACGGAATCGGCTCCGTCGACGTTGAGCACAGTGGACGTCGGGCTCGGCGTCGATGCCGCACGGCATCGTCACCCGGGCGGAGCACACAAGGAAGGACACCACCATGGCAGATCGTGTACTGCGAGGCAGCCGACTCGGGGCGGTGAGCTACGAGACCGACCGCGACCACGATCTGGCGCCGCGGCGAATCGCGCGCTACCGCTGCGACAACGGCGAAGAATACGACGTGCCGTTCGCGGACGACGCGGAGATCCCCGGCACCTGGATCTGCAAGAACGGGCTCGAAGGCACCCTGGTCGAGGGCGCCGCACCGGAGCCGAAGAAGGTCAAGCCGCCGCGCACCCACTGGGACATGCTGCTCGAGCGCCGCTCCGTCGAGGAACTCGAGGACCTGCTCAAGGAGCGCCTGGACCTGCTCAAGGCCAAGCGCCGCGGCGCCTGACAGCCGCCCCGCCCACTCGCACGTGTGCCGCCCCGGACGATCGTCCGGGGCGGCACACGCCGTTTCCGGGCCCGGAACCACACGCCGGACGGGCGGGTGGTCCCGCGAATTCGGTTGCGGCCCCGCCACGAATCGATCAATCGTCGATATCGCCCTCGCGGTGCGTGCAATCATGATCGCACGCCGACCGACCATGATCGGCACGCCTGATCCTCGACCCCGCGCCGGTGTTCCGGCGGGTCGTCTGCAAGGGGGTGAGTGTCCGTGACCGACCGTCACCACACCGCGGCGGAGGCGCCGCCGGAACAGGCCGCCGCCGACGAATTGGCCGATCTGCGAGCCGAACTCGACGACATCGACCGGGCTCTGCTCGACGGGGTCCGCGCCCGCCTCGAGGTGTGCGGACGCGTCGCCGAACTCAAGCAACGCCACGGCCTCGACGTGATGCAACCCGGTCGCATGGAGGTGGTGCACCGCCGCGCCCAGGACTACGCGCACCGGCACGGCCTGTCCGGCGACTTCGTGCGGTCGCTGTACACCCTGCTCATCGACGAGGCCTGCCGGGTCGAGGACCACATCGTCTCCGGTGGTGACATCGCGGACCGGATCCCCTCCGGTCGTCGCCGCGGCGTCGACGGCACGAACTGAGGTCGTCGTGTCCGCGCCCCGCCCGATCCGCACGGTGTTGATCGACAACTACGATTCGTTCACCTACAACCTCTACGACCTGATCACCCGCGTCAACGGCGTCCCGCCGCGGGTGATCACCAACGACCGCGGCTGGGACGAGCTCGTCGCCGAACCGTTCGACAACATCGTGATCTCCCCCGGCCCGGGCCGACCCGACCGGGCGCGGGACTTCGGGATCAGCGCCCGCGCCCTCACCGACGCGGGGGTGCCACTGCTCGGGGTGTGCCTCGGCCATCAGGGACTGTGCCAGTTGTTCGGCAGCGCCGTGGTCACCGCCCCCGAACCGGTGCACGGCCGCACCAGCCCGATCCTGCACGACGGCACCGGTCTGTTCGCCGGCCTGCCCTCCCCGTTCGAGGCGGTGCGCTACCACTCGCTGATCGCCGACCCGGTCCCCGCCGACCTCGCCGCCACCGCCCGGACCCCGGACGGTCTGCTCATGGCCGTCGCGCACCGGCACCGCCCGTTGTGGGGGGTGCAGTTCCATCCCGAATCGATCGGCACCGCCCACGGCGCGCAACTGCTCGCCAACTTCCGCGACGCCACCCCACCGCGCAGCCCGATCACCGTCACCGCCCCCACCGCCCCGGAACCGGCACCCGAACCGGTCCCGCGGTATGTGCTCGCCAGCCGCCGCCTGCCGCTGCACCCCGACCCGTCCGCCGTCTACGAGGCGGTCTTCGCCCCCGGGCCGCACGGTTTCTGGCTCGACGGCAGCGCCGCCCTCGACCCGCAGTCGCGGTTCACCGTCCTCGGCAACGGCGCCGGACCTCGCGCCGACTATCTGACCTACCGGGTCGGTGAGGGCCTCGTGCGCGAACACCGCCCCGACGGCACCGTCGAGGAACACCACCGCACCGTCTTCGACCACCTGGCCGCCCGGCTCGCGCAGCGCCGCGTCGCCCCCCGCGACGACCTGCCGTTCGGGTTCGCGCTCGGCTACGTCGGCTATCTCGGCTACGAACTCAAGGCCGACACCGGGGGCCAACTCGTGCACACCTCCCCCTACGCCGACGCCGCGCTGGTGTTCGCCGACCGGGCGGTGGTCGTCGACCACGACGGGCGCTGCTGCTATCTGCTGGCCCTGACCGACGACGCCGACGATCCCGCGACCGGCGCCTGGTTCGACGCGACCGCCGCGATCCTGGCGGCCCTGCCCGAACCCGCCGCCGAGCAGACCCCGGTGCCGCTGGTCGGCGCGGACGGCGGCCCGCAGCTGCGGCTGCGGCACTCCCCGCAGCGGTATCTCGATCTGATCGCCCAGTGCCAGAACGAGATCCGCAGCGGCGAGACCTACGAGGTGTGTCTGACGAACACCGTCACCGTCGACGGTGGCATCGACCCGCTCGGCACCTACCGGGTGCTGCGGCGGATCAGCCCCACCCCCTACAGCGCGCTGCTCGACTTCCCCGAGGTGGCGGTGCTCAGCGCCTCCCCGGAACGCTTCCTGCGGATCGACGCCGACGGCACCGTCGAATCGAAACCGATCAAGGGCACCCGCCCGCGCGGCCGCACCCCCGGTGAGGACGCGGCGCTGCGGGAGGGCCTGCAGGCCAGCGAGAAGGACCGCTCCGAGAACCTGATGATCGTCGATCTGGTGCGCAACGACCTGTCGCGGGTGTGCGTGCCCGGCTCGGTGCACGTGCCGGCGCTGTTCGCGGTGGAAACCTATGCGGCGGTGCACCAGCTGGTGTCCACGGTGCGCGGCACCCTGCGACCGGACGTCTCCGCGGTGGACTGTGTGCGCGCCGCCTTCCCCGGCGGCTCGATGACCGGCGCCCCGAAGCTGCGCACCATGGAGATCATCGACAAGCTCGAGGACGGCCCGCGCGGGGTGTACTCCGGGGCCATCGGCTATCTGTCGCCGACCGGCGCCGCCGACCTGTCGGTGGTCATCCGCACCCTCGTCGCCACCGCCCACGAGGTCACCTTCGGGATCGGCGGGGCGATCGTGGCGCTGTCCGATCCGGACGACGAACTCGACGAGACCCTCGTCAAGTCCGTGGTGATGCGCCGCTGCCTCGCCGCGGCCCGCGACACCGCCCCGACCGACGGGGCCGGTGCGACCGGCTCCACGGACACGGCCGGTCTCGTCGACGGGCCGCCGGTGCTGCCGGGGCGGGCCGGGCCGTGACCACCACCACCGGCCGGGTGGTCGTCGCCGGCGGATGCGGCGCCGTCGGCGCCCTGCTCACCGCCGTGCTGCGCGCGGCCGGCCGGGAGGTGCTCGTCGTCGACCCGGCCGCCGACCCGACCACCCCGGGGATGCTGCGCGCCGACCTGACCGCCCCCGACACCGCCCTCGCCGGCGCCCTCGGCGACGCCGCCCTCGTGGTCCTGGCCGTCCCCGACGTGATCGCCGGTGCCGCCCTGCCGGTGCTGGCGCGGCTGCTGCCCCCGCACACCCTGCTGGTGGAGACCCTGTCGGTGAAGACCCCGATCGCCGCGGCGCTGCACACCTACCGGCCGGGCGCACCCGCGCTGGGCATCAACCCGATGTTCGCCCCGGATCTCGGTCTGCCGGGCCGGCCGGTGCTGACGGTGCGCCACCACGACGCCCCGGCCGCGGACGAGTTCGTGACGGCGCTGCGCGCCCGGGGCGCCACCGTGGTGGAGACCACCGCGGACGAGCACGACCGCATCACCGCCGCCGTGCAGGTGCTCACCCACGCCGCGATCCTCGCCTTCGGGATCGCCCTCGACCGGCTCGACGTGCCGGGCGTCGCCGCGCGGGTCGCCGCACCCCCGCACACCGTGCTGCGGGCGCTGCTCGCGCGCATCACCGGCGGCACCGCCGAGGTCTACCACGACATCCAGCGCACCAACCCGTATGCCGACACCGCCCGTCGCGCGCTCGCCGAGGCGGTCGCCGACCTCGACGCCGCCACCGACGCGCTGCCCGACTTCGCGGCGCTGCTCGACCGGGCCCACACCGCGCTGGGCGACGGGCACCCCGCCGCCGCGGAGTTGTGCGCGCAGCTGTTCGCGACGCTGCCGCGGGATCCGGGGGCGGTGTCCTCCCGCGAGGAAAGGAGCCGGACGTGACCGAGTCCGACACCCCGGGCGGGCAGCTGCGCGCGCCGGAACTTCCGCCGCACGATCCGTCCGATCCGGCCGAGAGCGCGGTGATCACCGGACTGGTCCGGTCCTGGCCGCGCCGCGCCGCGGTGAAGAAAACCGAGGTGGACCTCGACGCGCTGTTCGACCCGCACCGCGCCGACTTCCCCGAACAGATGCTGCCCTTCGCCGAGCATCGGCGCTATCTGGCGCTGGACGAGGCGCAGCGGGCGCGGCTGCGGGCGTGGGCGTGGATCGCCTACAACAAGAGCGTCGTCGACATCGAGCAGCACGTCGTCAATCCGGGCTTCGGGTTGATCACCGACGACGTGTTCGGCTTCGGCCCGTCCGACAGGGTGGTCACCGGGGTGCTGCAGGCGATGGTCGACGAGCAGTACCACACCCTCATGCATCAGCAGGCCAACGCGCTGACCCGCCGCCGTCGCGGCTGGGCGTTACCGGAATCGGTGCTGCCGCTGTGCCCCACGGTGCGGGAGCACCGGGCCGCGGTCGCCCGGGCGGAGGATCCGCGGGCGGCGGCGCTGGTGCAGCTGGCGTTCACCACCGTCGCGGAAACCTCGATCAGCGCCTATCTGGCGTTGCTCACCACCGACCCGCAGGTGCAGCCGGTGAACCGTGCGACGGTGGCGGTGCACCGCCGCGACGAGCTGTGCCACGCCTCCCTCGCCGGGGGCCTGCTCACCGCGGTGCTCACCGAACTCGACGACGCCGATCGGGTGCGGTTGCTCGACGCGCTCGGCGCGGCGGTCGCGGCGTTCACCGGCGCCGACACCTCCACCTGGGCGGCGATCATCGCGCACGAGAACATCCCCGGCGGCGAGGAACTCGTCGCCGACACCATCGCGGTGAGCGAGGGCCGGCCGGTGGTGCAGGACTGCACCGCCATCCGCCGGTTGTGCGCGGCCCTGGGGCTCGGGGAGGAACTCGACGCCCGCTGGCCGTGGCCGCGCAGCGCCTGACGCATCAGCCGCGCAGCGCAGAGAGCATCACCGGCCGAGCAGTGCCCGCAGCCGCGCGAGGCGGCTGCGCAATCCCCACACGGTGACCCGCACGAGGGCCTCCTGCACGATGTTGCCGTTCATCTTCGACTCGCCGATCTCCCGTTCGGTGAACGTGATGGGCACCTCGGCGACGGTGAACCCGGCCTGCAGGGTGCGCCACGCCAGATCGACCTGGAAGCAGTAGCCGTGCGAGGCGATCGCGTCGAGGTCGAGCTTCTCGAGCACCTCCCGGCGGTAGGCGCGGTAGCCGCCGGTGATGTCCTGGATCGACACCCCGAGCGCGAGCCGCGAGTAGATGTTGCCGCCGCGGGAGAGCACCTCGCGGTGCCACGGCCAGTTCACCACCGTGCCGCCGGGCACGTACCGGGAGCCGAGCACCAGATCGGCGCCGGCGTCGACCTGCTCGAGCAGCAGGTGCAGCTGTTCGGGGGCGTGGCTGCCGTCGGCGTCCATCTCCACGAGCACCGTGTAGTCGTGCTCGAGCCCCCACCGGAAACCGGCGATGTAGGCGGCGCCGAGCCCGTTCTTCTCGGTGCGGTGCAGCACCGCGATGCGCTCGTCGGCGGCGGCGAGGTCGTCGGCGAGGTCACCGGTGCCGTCGGGGCTGCCGTCGTCGACGACCAGGACGTGGGTGTGCGGCAGCGCGGCGTGCAGCCGGGTGATGATCCGACCGAGGTTCTCCCGCTCGTTGTAGGTCGGAATGATCACCAGGGTGCGGGCGCTGGGTGCGCTGTCGTTCCCGGCCGGCGTCGCCGCTGCCATCAGAGGTCCTCCTTGTCGAACCGGCCACCGGCCGGTGCTCCTGCTGCGCCGGTGCTGGTGCGAGCTGCCGCACCGGCCTTCTCCCGCCGCCCCCGCACCACGGCGAGACCGGCGGCGACCACGGCCGCGGCGCAGAGCACGAGCTCCGGCGCCACTCCGAGCCGACTAGCCAGCGTAACGTCTGCCCGCACGGGCACCTGCGCCACCAGGGCATCGGGCACGAACAGGGATGTGCTCTGCTGCACCCGGCCGTCCGGGTCGACGATCGCGCTGACCCCGCTGGTCGCCGCGACCACCACGGCCCGGCCGTGCTCGACGGCCCGCAGCCGCGACATCGCCAGCTGCTGGTAGGTCATCTCGGTGTCGCCGAAGGTGGCGTTGTTCGTCGGCACCGCCAACAGTTGTGCCCCGGCGGTGATCGAGTCGCGGAACGCCCGGTCGAAGGCCACCTCGTAGCAGGTCGCCACCCCGATATCGAGGCCCGCCGCGGTGACGGTGCCGTCCCCGTGGCCGGGCACGAAGTGGCCGGCGCGGTCGGCGTACTCGGAGAACAACCGGAAGAACGAACGCCACGGCAGATATTCCCCGAACGGTTGGATGATCTTCTTGTCGTGCTGCTCCCCCGGCCCGGTCTGCGCGTCCCACACGATCACCGAATTGGTGGTGGTGCCGTCCCCGTTGACCAGCACCGCCCCGACAAGGATCGGCGCGTCGATCGCCGCGGCCGCGGCGGTGATGTCGCGGGCGGCGTCCGCGTTGCGCAGCGGGTCGATGTCCGAGGCGTTCTCCGGCCAGATCACCACGTCCGGGGCCGGGGCCCGCCCGGCGGCGACATCGGCGGCGAGTTCGAGGGTGCGGGCGACGTGATTGTCGAGCACCGCCTTGCGTTGGGCGTTGAAATCCAGACCGAGGCGCGGCACGCTGCCCTGGATCGCCGCGACCGTCACCGTCGACGATTCCTCGGTGGTGGTGCGCACCAGCGGCCACGCCGCCGCGGCGAGCACCGGACCGAGCAGGGTCACCGCGACCGGCACCGTCCAGACCCGCCCGGAGCGGGGTCGGCGGTAGGCGGTGAGGACGAGGGCGGCGAGCCCGGCGCCGGTCGTGGCCACCGCGAACGACACCAGCGGGGCGCCGCCGACGACGGCGAGGGAGACGAACCCGCCGTCGGGTTGCCCGAACGCCAGCCGCCCCCACGGGAAGCCGCCGAACGGGACGCTCGACCGCAACCATTCGGTCAGGCTCCACGCCGCCGCGATCCACAACGGCGCGACCGGCAGCGACCGCAGGTGCACCACCAGCGCGCCGAACAGGCCGACGAAGACTGCCTCGGCGGCGGCGAGCGCCAACCACGGCAACGGGCCGACATACACCCCGATCCAGGGCAGCAGCGGCACCAGGAAACCGAGGCCGGCGAGATAGCCGTAGCCGAACCCCGCGCGCCGCCGCATCGGCACTGCAGTCAACACACCGACCAGGAGCGCGATCCCTGCGGGGGCGAGGAACCACAGCGGACGCGGCGGGAACGACGCGAACAGCAACAGTCCCGCGACGACGGCGAGCAGCGCGCGCAGCGCCACCATCGCGAAGGGCCGGCCGGTCACCGCGCGTACACGATCCGGCCGCGGTGCACACTGCGCACCAGCACCGGATCGGCGGTGCCCGGGCCGAGATCCGGCAGCGGCGCCACCCGCGACCGCGGATCCGTCGACCAGCGCTGCACCGAATCCTTCGGGGCGGCGACCACCAACTCGCCCACCTCCCAGATCGCATACGACGCCGGCGCACCCGGCTCGAGGGTGCCGGCCAGACCGTCGCGCACACCCCCGGCCCGCCACGCCCCGCGGGTCGCGGCGGCGAACGCCGCCCGCGGCGAGATGCCGCTGCCGGCGGTGCGATGGTGCACCGCCGCCCGCAGCATCGGCCACGGCCGCGGCGCCGTCACCGGCGCATCGGAGCCGAACGCCAACGACAGTCCGGTCGCGGCCAGCGGCGCGAACGCGTTCAGCGCCGCCGCACGTTCGGCGCCGAGCCGGGCCGCGTACATCCCGTCCGGTCCGCCCCACAGCGCGTCGAAGCCCGGCTGCATGCTCGCGATCACCCCGTACCGCGCCAACACCTCCGCCTGCGCGACCGTCAGCGACTCGACGTGCTCGAGCCGATGGCCACGCGCGGCGAGCGCCGGTCCGCCGACCTCCGCGGCGACCGCCTCGAATGCCGCCACCGCGGCGGTGGTCGCGGCATCACCGATGACGTGGAAACCGGCCTGGATGCCCGCCGACGTGCACGCGCGCACATGCGCGGTCAGCTCGTCCTCGGTCAGATAGGTGGTGCCGCAGCAGCCCGGCAGGTCGTCGTAGGGGCGGGCCAGCGCGGCGGTGTGCGAGCCGATCGACCCGTCGACGAACAGGTCCCCGCCGAGCGCGTCGGCGCCGGTGGCGGCGAGCAGCTCCGCGGCCTCCTCGCCGGTGCGCACCGCGTGCCCCCAGTAGCCGCGCACCTGCACCGGATGGTCGGTGCCGAGCAGTTCGGTGAAGTCGTCGAGCCCGGAGATGTCGGGGCCGGCGCATTCGTGCACCGCGACGTAGCCGTGCGCGGCGAAATCGTCGAGGGCCGCCAGCCGGGCGCGGGCGCGTTGCGCTGCGGTCAGTCCGCGGCGGGCGGCGCCGCGCACCGCGTGGTGCGCCGCGGCGGTCAGCGGTTGCTGCGGATCGAACCCGGCCAGCTCGTCGAGGGGTTCGGCGGCGGCCCGCAACGCGCTCGACGCCGCCGCCGAATGCGCATCGATGCGGCCGAGGTAGACGAGCCGGGCGGGGGCGGCGGCATCGAGGTCGGCGGTGGTCGGCGGGGTGGGGTCGGGCCAGCGGGTCTCGTCCCAGCCGTGCCCCCAGATCACCGCGTCGTCGTGCGCGTCGGCGTGCGCGCGGACCCGGCGCAACGCGTCGGCGCGGTCGGTGGCGTCGGTCAGGTCCAGACCGGTCAGGGCCAGGCCGTGGCTGGTGGTGTGCACGTGGGTGTCGACGAAACCGGGGGCGACGAACGCGCCGTGCAGGTCGACGATCTCGGCGTCCGGGTGCAGGGCGCGGCCGGGCCGGTCCTGCCCGACCCACACGATGGTGCCGTCGGTGACGGCCATCGCGGTGGCATCGGGGGCACCGGCGCTGTAGATGCGGCCGCCGACGAGAAGCTGGGTGTGCGGTGCAGGGCTCACGGGTGCCCAGTCTGCCCGTTACCGCTCCTCGCGGCGGCGCGGGGTCTCCACGATCTCCCCGTCGAGCACGGTGCCGCGGTCGTCGACCTGCTCGGGCGCGGCCGTGCCACCGGTCAGGCGCGGGGCGGCGCCGACGACGCTGTGATCGACGACCTGCCCGTCGACCACCACCAGCCGCTGCGCGGTGAACCCGGTGGTGCGGGCCCGCCGCGCGACCAGCGTGCGCACCAGCGGGCGCAGCGCGGCGCGGGTGGGCAGCAACAGCACGATCCCGAGCACGGTGCCGACGATGCCGGGGATCAGCACCAGCGCGGCGCCGGCGCCGATGAGCACACCGTCGGTGAGCACCCGTTCCGGGGAACTCGCGTGCGGCACCCGGCCTGCGCGCAGCTCGCCGAGGCTGCGCAGCGCCCGGCGACCCAGCGCGGCGAGCACGAGATAACCGGCGGCGCTGACACCGAGGAAGATCAGCACGGTGGCCAGCGCCCCGAGGGTGGAGCCGAGCCAGGCCAGCACCGCGATCTCCGCCACGACGTAGAGCACGAACAACAACGGGTACACGGCGGGGCTTCCTTCCGTCGGCGACTTCTGTCCGGTCAACGAACGACCGGCCCGTTTTGCTCCCGGCACCCGGCGACCGGATGCGGACCGTGATCGAATGGCGGCCATGACGGCAGGTGACTGGGCGGTGCTGATGACCGCCGCGACGGCCGCCGGCTGGGTGGACGCGGTGGTCGGCGGCGGCGGGCTGATCCTGCTGCCCGCCCTGTTCCTCGTCGCCCCGCAGTTGACGCCGCAGGCGGCGCTGGCGACGAACAAGCTCACCGCGATCTGCGGGACCGGCGCCGCGGTGCTGACCTTCGCGCGGCGCATCCCGCTGCGCTGGTCGCTGCTCGGCCCGGCCGCGCTCGTCGCGGCGCTGGCCGCGGCGGCCGGGGCGGCGGCGGTCTCGCTCATCGACCGGGAGGTGTTCATCCCGATCGTGATGGTGGTGCTCGTCGCGGTGGCGGTGTTCGTCACCACCCGCCCGAAACTCGGGGCCGGCGGCACCCGCCGCCCGTCCACGCTGCGGCTGGTCACCGTGGTGGTGACGGCCGCGGCGGTGATCGGCTTCTACGACGGCATCCTCGGGCCGGGCACCGGCACCTTCTTCATCATCGTGTTCGCGGCGATGCTCGGCAGCGAGTTCGTCACCTCGGCGGCGATGGCGAAGGTGCTCAATTTCGGCTCGAATCTGGGGGCGCTGGTGCTGTTCGCTCTCGGCGGGCATGTGTGGTGGACGCTCGGGTTGGCGATGGCGGTGTGCAATGTGGCCGGCTCGGTGCTCGGTTCCCGGATGGCGCTCGCGCGCGGCGCCGGCTTCGTGCGGGTGGTGCTGCTGGTCGTGGTGGTGGCCATGGTGATCCGGCTCGGCATCGAACAGTTCGGCTGAGCCGCCCCGCGGGGTGATCGGTGCGGCACCCCCGGCGCGGTGCGTACCGGCGATAGGGTGGGCGGGTGAGCGCGGTGGACGACGATTTCCTGGCCCTTCCGTTGCAGGCGGCCGCCGACGCGGCGCTGACGGTGGCGCGGGCGGCGGGCGCGAGTCACGCCGATGTGCGGGTACATCGACTGCGGACCTGGACGAGCACCCTGCGCGACGGCGCCCTGCAGGCCGCGGTGGACGACACCGACTGCGGGGTGGCGGTGCGGGTGCTGCTCGACGGCACCTGGGGGTTCGCGTCGCATCCGGTGCCCGGCCCGGACGGCGCCGCCGACGCCGCGGCCCGCGCGGTGGCCGTGGCCCGCACCCTGCGCGCGTTGAATCGTGATCCGGTGCGGTGGGCCGACGAACCGGTGCACCGCGACGCGGTGTGGGTCTCGCCGTACGAGATCGATCCGTTCACCGTCCCCGCCGCCGAGCGCATCGCGGTGCTCGAGGACTATTCGCGGCGACTGCAGGACGCTACCGGGGTCGACCACGTCGGCGCCCATGTGACGCTGGTCAAGGAACAGAGTTTCTACGCCGATCTCGCCGGGTCGACGATCACCCAGCAGCGGGTGCGGATCCACCCCGACCTCGAGGCGACCCGCGTCGACCGCGCGGCCGGCACCTTCGAGTCGCTGCGTACCCTGGCCCCGCCGACCGGCCGCGGCTGGGAGTACCTCGCCTCCGACCGGTGGTGGGACTGGAGCAGTGAGCTCGCCGAGCTGCCCGAGCAACTCGCCGAGAAGGCGCAGGCCCCGTCGGTGACCGCCGGCCGCACCGATCTGGTGATCGACCCGACGAATCTGTGGTTGACCATCCACGAATCGGTCGGGCACGCCACCGAATACGACCGGGCCATCGGCTACGAGGCCGCCTACGCCGGCACCTCCTTCGCCACCCCCGACCTGCTCGGCAGCCTGCGCTACGGCAGCGCCGCCATGCACGTCACCGCCGACCGCACCGAACCGCACGGGCTGGCCACCGTCGGCTACGACGACGACGGGGTCGCCGCCCAGTCCTGGGATCTGGTGCGCGACGGAGTGCTCGTCGGCTACCAGCTCGACCGGGCGTTCGCGCCCAAGCTCGGGGTGGCCCGCTCGAACGGCTGCGCCTACGCCGACTCGGCGCATCACGTGCCGATCCAGCGGATGGCGAACGTATCGCTGCAACCCGATCCGACGGTCGACCGCAGCACCGCCGATCTGATCGCCGGGGTCGACGACGGGCTGTACGTCGTCGGCGATCGCAGCTGGTCGATCGACATGCAGCGGCACAACTTCCAGTTCACCGGGCAACGTTTCTACCGGATCCGCGGCGGGCGGCTCGCCGGGCAGGTCCGCGATGTGGCCTATCAGGCGTCGACCACCGAGTTCTGGGGTGCGCTCGAGGCGGTCGGCGGTGCGTCGACCTGGCGGCTCGGCGGAGCGATGAACTGCGGCAAGGCGCAACCCGGGCAGGTCGCCGCGGTCTCGCACGGCTGCCCGTCGGTGCTGGTGCGCGGCGTGAACGTGCTCAACACGGTGCAGGAAGGTGGCCGATGATCCCCGGAGACCG
Organism: Rhodococcus sp. As11; assembly: GCF_048957735.1. Lineage (NCBI taxonomy): Bacteria > Bacillati > Actinomycetota > Actinomycetes > Mycobacteriales > Nocardiaceae > Rhodococcus > Rhodococcus sp. As11. The sequence continues at coordinate 191,020 of NZ_JARDJE010000008.1, read as the reverse complement.
ACTCGTCGAGACCGCCCTGGCGGCCTCCCCCGCCGACGAGACCCTCGTGATCGTCACCGACGGCGCCGAGGCGTCGCTGCGGTGGGCGGGCAACTCGATGACCACCAACGGGTCCGCGCGCGCCCGCAGCGCCACCATCGTCGCGATCCGCCGCACCCCCGGCGGGGCGCACTGCGGGGTGGTCACCGCCGCGATCGTCGACGCCGACGACATCGCGCCGGTGGTCGCCGCGGCATGGGCCGCGGCGCAGCAGGCCCCGGCCGCGCCCGATGCGATGCCGCTGCTCGACGGCGACGACACCGACTCGCACTGGGACGATCCGGCCGTCGGCACCGACGTCGAGGTCTTCGCCCCGCTCCTCGACGGGCTCACCGCCGGCTTCGACGACACCGACGCCCTGTACGGGTTCGCGCACCACCAGTCCACGACCCTGTGGCTGGGCACCTCCACCGGGGTGCGGCGCCGCTGGGTGCAGCGCGACGGGTCGCTCGAGATCAACGGCAAACGCGGCGGCCCGACCGGGGCGAGCGCGTGGGTCGGGGCGGGCACCGTCGACTTCACCGACATCGCCATGGATCCGCTGCGCGCCGAACTGGCGCGGCGGCTGGACTGGGCCGGCACCCGCGTCGACCTGCCCGCCGGCCGGTACGAGACGGTGCTGCCGCCGTCGGTGGTCGCCGATCTGCTGATCCCGCTGCTGTGGTCGCTCGACGGGCGCGGCGCCGCGGAGGGCCGCTCGGTGTGGGCGGGGCCCGGCGGCACCCGCCTCGGCGAGCAGATCGCGGCGCTGCCGGTGACGTTGACCTCCGATCCGGCCGCGCCCGGACTCGGCTGTCCGCCGTTCGTGGTGGCCACCGCCTCCACCGACAGCGTCTCGGTGTTCGACACCGGCATGAGCGCCGGGCGGGTCGACTGGCTCCGCGACGGCGCCCTGCACGCCCTTGCGTATCCGCGGGCCACCGCCGCCGAATTCGGGGCCGTCCCTACCGCGCCGGGGGAGAATCTGCTGCTCACCGGTGGTGGCACCGCCGATGTGGACGACATGATCGCCCGCACCGAACGCGGCCTGCTGCTGACCACCGTGTGGTACCTGCGGGAGGTGGATCCGGCGGTGCTGCTGCTGACCGGCCTGACCCGCGACGGGGTGTATCTGATCGAGGACGGGCAGGTGCGGGCGGCGGTGAACAACTTCCGGTTCAACGAGTCTCCGGTGGATCTGCTCGGCCGCGCCACCGAGATCGGCGCCACCGAACGCACCCTGCCCCGGGAATGGAAGGACTGGTTCACCCGCACCGCGATGCCGCCGATGCGCATCCCCGACTTCCACATGTCCTCGGTCAGCGCCGCCCACTGACCTCCGGTCCGGTCGGTGACGTCCATCGACCGGACCGGTAGGGGCTCAGAGCAGGTCGGTGAGTTCCTTGCCGATCTCCTCGGGGGTGACCGTCGGCTCGAAGCGGCGCACCACCGCGCCCTGCGGGTCGACGAGGAACTTGGTGAAGTTCCACTTCACCTCGTCGGTGCCGATCGCCTCGGGGCGGGTCTTGCTCACGTGCTCGAACAGGAAACCGTGCTGCGGCCCGAAATCACCGGGAGCCTCGGCGCGCAGGTGCCGGTAGAGCGGGTGCGCATCGTCGCCATTGACATCGCCCTTCGCGAACACCGGGAAGGTGACGTCGAAGTTCACGCGGCAGAACTCCTGGATCTCGCTGTCACTACCCGGTTCCTGACCACCGAACTGGTTGCACGGGAACGCGAGGATCTGCAGGCCGCGCTCGCCCAGCTCGCGGTGCAGCGCCTCGAGGGCCTCGTACTGCGGGGTCAGGCCGCACTTGCTGGCGACGTTGACGATCAGCAGATGCCGGCCGGCGAAGCGGGCGAGATCCTCGCTGCCGCCGTCGGCGGTGGCCACGGTGTACTCGTGCACGGACATGCGCTCTCCTGAACTGGGTTCGATCGGCTCGGCCCCGCAGGTGAGGCCGAGATCACCACGGACCCTACGGGATCGGACGACCCGGGCGGGGCTGCCGGTGCGGGGTCAGTCCAAGTCGCGGACGTGCCGGGCGGGGCTGCCCAGATGCAGCGTGTGTGGGGCACAGTCCTTCGTCACCAGCGAGTTCGCGCCGATCACCACACCGGTGCCGATGCTCACGCCCGGCATGATCACCGCACCGGAGCCGATCCACGCGCCGTCGCCGATGGTCACCGGCTCCCCCGTCAGCGTCGACGCGCGCTGTTCGGCGGTGCCCATGCGGTGGCTGCTGGTGAGCACCCGCACGTGGTCGCCGAGGAACACCCGCTGCCCGAGGGTGATGTCGGCGACCGTGTCGAAATAGCAGCCGTGGTTGACGAACGAGCCCGCGCCGAGGGTGAGCCGGCCGAGGCCCTGCACCACCACGCCGGTGTGGATCAGGCTCGGCGGTGCGGCGTCGACACCGGCGCGGCGCAACCACTTCCAGCGACTCGAACCGGAGATCAGCGGGTTGCTCGCGAGCGCCACCGCGATCGCCTGGGACCGGTAGGTGTGAGAGCGCGCCACGACGTCTACCGGCCTGCCGTGTCGTCGGCGGGATCGAGCGCACACGCCAACCCGACGGTGCCGGTGCGGCCACGACGCACCACGCTCGCGCCGACGATGATCCGGCCGAGCAGCCCGTACTTGCGGGCGATCACCGACCGGGCGTGCGCCGAGCCGTCGGCGTCGAGCACCTCCCCGGTGCCGGGTACGGCCGCCGACTTCGGGTTGCCGCGCGCGTCGCAGATCGCCAGGGACACCCGCGGATCGCGGCGCAGTCGCCGCACCTTGTAGGCGTCGGCGACCGTCCACACCAGCAGCCGGTTCCCGTCGGGCGCCGCCCACACCGGGGTGCCCACGGCGCTGCCGTCCTTGCGGTAGGTCGTCAGCAGCACGAACGTGGCGGCGGCGAGGTCCGCGAATGTCGGGGTCGTCGAATCGGGCATGGATCCCACCCTACAAACCGCACGGTCCACCGGCACCGCGCGTCCCGCGTCCGGCGCGTTCTACCCTGGCGGGCATGGCCGATACCGCTGTGGACGTGCACCTGCCCGCCGGGCACCTGACCTCTCCGCAGATACAGGTGCTCGCCGAGCTCGCCCACACCCACGGCGGCGGCGAACTGCATCTGACCGCCCACGCCCAGCTGCAGGTGCGCGGCGACCCTGCCGCCATCGCCGCAGCTCTCGCTTCCGCCGGTCTGACCGTCGACGTGCCCACCCGCGCACGGCTTCTCGTCTCCCCGCTCAGCGGCCGTATCGGCGGGCACCGCGACCTGCGCGAGCTCACCGCCACCGTGGGGGCACGGGTCGTCGAGCAGCCGGTGCCGGCCGGCACGGTGGTCGGGCTCGACGACGGCACCGGCGACATCGTCGCCCTCGCCCCCACCGTCGCGGTCCTCGCCCGCCCCGACGGCCGGTTCGCGGTGATCCGCGACGGCGCCGACACCGGGGTGCGCGTCGACCCCGCCGACGCCGCCGACGCGCTGCTCGGCCCACCGACCGGCCCCACCGGTGATCCGGAGCCGGTCCCGGCGGGGCCGCGGCCACCGATCGGCTGGCTCGACCAGCCCGACGGGGCCGTCACCCTCGCCGGCGGCCTGCCCGGTGGGATCCTCCCCGCCCGTCTCGCGGAGTTCCTTGCCGCCGTCGACCGTCCGGTGATCGTCACCCCGTGGCGGTCGGTGCTGCTGTGCGATCTGGACGAGTGGACCGCCGAGCAGGTGGTGCGGGTGCTCGCCCCCATGGGATTGGTGTTCGACGCCGACTCCCCGCACCTGCGCTGACCAGCCCCGCACGGCGGACTTCGCGAACCGGACCGGTGCCACCGAACCCCCGCGCAGCGGCCGCATCCCCACCTACCGTGAAGCCATGACCGGTGCGACGGGGGAAACCGACACCTACGACGTGATCGTGCTCGGCGCCGGCCCGGCCGGGGAGAACGCCGCCCGGTACGCCATCGCCGGCAGCGACCGCACCGCGGTGCTCGTCGAACACGAACTCGTCGGCGGTGAATGCTCCTACTGGGCGTGCATGCCCAGCAAAGCGCTGCTGCGCCCCACCCAGGTGCTCGCCACCGCCCGCAACATGCCCGGCGTCGCCGACAAGATCAGCGCCCACGGCGTCGAGGTACCGGCCGTGCTGGCCCGCCGCGACAGCTTCACCCACCATCGCGACGACAGCTCGCAAGTGCACTGGGCGGAGAGCGCCGGCATCGCCGTCGTGCGCGGCCACGGCCGCCTCGACGGCGAACGCACCGTCACCGTCTCCGGTGCCGACGGGGAGCGGCGCCTGCAGGCCCGGCACGCCGTCGTCCTCGCCACCGGCACCGTCCCGTCGATCCCGGACCTGCCCGGCCTGCGCGATGCGCTGCCGTGGACCTCCCGGGACGCGACGAACCTGCTCGAGGTCCCCCGCCGGGTGCTGGTCGTCGGCGGCGGGGTCGTTGCCTGTGAAACCGCCACTTGGCTGCGGCAACTCGGCGCCGAGGAACTCACCGTCGCGGTGCGCGGCGACCGGCTGCTGCCGCGCGTCGAGCCGTTCGCCGCCGAACGCGTCGCCGACCGCATGGCCCACAAGGGCCTGAATGTGCGGTACCGCACCGAGATCCGCTCGGTGCAGCGCTCCGACGTCAAGGACACCGGCGTCGGCCGCATCCACGGCGGCCCCGCCACCGTCGAACTGTCCGACGCCAGCACCGTCGAGGTCGACGAGATCGTCGTCGCCGCCGGCCGCCGGCCCACCCTCGACGGGCTCGGTCTCGACACTGTGGGTCTGTCCGACGGGAAGGTGAGCGTCGCCGACGATCTGACCGTCGACGGGGTGGGCGGGCAGTGGCTCTACGCGGTCGGGGACATCGCCGGTCGCGCCGCGCTGACCCACATGGGCAAATACCAGGCGCGGGTGTGCGGGGACGTCATCGCCGCCCGCGCCGAGAACCGCCCCACCGACGGACCCCGGTTCCGGGCGAGCGCCGACCACGGGCAGATCCCGCAGGTGATCTTCACCGTCCCGGAGATCGCCGCGGTCGGCCGCACCGCCGACCAGGCCCGCGCCGACGGATTCGACGTCGAGGTCCTCGAGGCCGACCTCGATGTCGCCGGCGCCGCGCTGGCCCGCGACGACTACGCCGGGCACGCCGCGCTCGTCGTCGACCGGGCCACCGACACGCTCGTCGGCGCGACCTTCGTCGGCCAGGAGGTCGCCGAACTCGTCCACGCCGCCACCATCGCCCTGGTCGGGCAGGTGTCGCTGGACATCCTGTGGCATGCGGTGCCGTCCTACCCCACCATCAGCGAAATCTGGCTGCGGCTGCTCGAATCCCGCCGCAGCTGAGCGGGCAGGTTGGGTCGATCGAGCACCTCGCCGGGTGTGGGGGCCGTAGCCGACGGCAAAGCGTGCAGGTTCGTCCTCGAGACCGACCCGGTCCACCAGGATGCGTTGCACCGCCGTGCCGTCTCAGAACCTCGGTTCGCCCTCCGCAGTGGATCAACGCACCAGTTCAGGGTGTTCACAAGGTGGTCTCGGAACAACACGGTCGCGGGCGTGCATCGTGATCTTCAGCGGCGCAACGCTGCGGCGGAGATCGGTAGGCCCGCTGCGGCGAGGCGGTCGCATACGTCGGCCGGTGTACCGGGCGGGTTGCGCCACGCCGCGGCAAGCACATGCCGGTCGTCCTCATCGGGCAGCCTCAACGCCGGAATGAGCACCTCGTACCCGGTGACCACACAGTCCGGCACCGCTCGGTTCATCAGCTCCCGCAGCCTGGCCAGGGTGTCGGTGGGGATGTCCGGTCGGTCGGCAGCGAGATTGCGGAACGTCTCGTCGAGAATCCGCTCGCTCCACCGTGCATGCACCAAACCGGTCTGGGCCAGGCGGATAAGGACGTCCCGCAGCACATTCGGGTACAGCACGTTCGCGTCGTAGAGGACGATGAAGGTCACGTCAGTAGAGTCCGAGGTCCTCGGACAGCGCGGCCAGCTCGTCCGCCGCCCCGCGCGCATCCCGCTGCTGGGTACGCCGGTACTCGAGAAGTGACGATGCCAGGAGCCGGCGGTGCCGGCCCACGAGCCGGTAGCGGATGAGACCTCGGTCGAGGAGTTTGATCACGTGCGGGCGCGAGACGTTGAGCAGCTCGGCTGCCTGTTGGGTAGTCAGCTCGGCATGGGCGGGAACGACAGTCACTCCCTGGCCGGCAGCCATGTTGGCCAAGACGTCTTTGATCAGTTCCAGGGCCGCGCTCGGCAGATGCACGGACTCGGTTGTCCCCGCGACGGTGACGTCGACCGTGTCGGGACCGGGTTTGACGTCCCGCAGAGCGTTCAGTGCCTGTCGTGCCTGCTCCTGCTCCATGGCACTGGGACGTTCGATCGCGGACATCGCCCACCTCCTCCGAATGAAATATAGGCAGCAAACGAAACAAACGCAAAATCGGTCGGTTTCGAACCGTGAGTTTGTCGCGGCGGAAGTAGGCACTCGACCATGTCCTGGGGTAGACGGCCGTCCGACCGTCCTGCATGTCGGTCTCGTACAGCTGATCCGACCAGCACTTCGGTCGCCTCATGGATGGAATCCTGATCGGGCCCGGCTCGATGCAGCGCCGCGGGCCAAGATCTACCAGCGCAACGCTCGGGCCCGGGTCCCCGACGACCGGATCTGTGCCGACAAGGGCTGTACCGCCCGGCAATCGACAACAGCCCGTCTGCGCGAAGGCGACTCGGTCGACTCCGAATCGCGATCAGTCGGGCATGACCTACATTCCGGGATCAAGCCCCGGGTCGGCCACAGTTCATCGAACTCGTCTTCGAGCCACTCATTTCATGTCCCGAGCTCTCTACGCTACTGCTGGGCACGGAGCCGTCCTTGTCCGACGGCGCCGTGGCGAGTTACGGCAGGTGTCATCGCGGCATCCGCCGCCAGATCGCGCGCGGCAACAGTCGCATCCCGAAAAACACCGGCCGCAGCACCGCCGGCACCCACACCTCCCCGCGCCCGCGGTGCAGCGCCCGCACCGTCGCCTCCGCGACCTGCGGTGGCGTGCTCGACAGCGGTGCCGGGCTCATCCCCTCCGTCATCCGGCCGATCACGAAACCGGGGCGCACCAGCAGCAGCGACACCCCGCTGCCGTGCAGGGCATCCGCCAGACCGGACGCGAAGCCGTCGAGGCCGGCCTTCGCGGAGCCGTAGACGTAGTTGGCGCGACGCACCCGCCATCCGGCGACGGAGGAGAACACCACCAGCCGCCCCGAGCCCCGGGCGCGCAGCCGCTGCGCCAGTTCGGTGAGCAACGCGACCTGCGCCAGATAGTCGGTGTGCACGATCGACACGGCATGGGCCGCATCGGTTTCCGCGCGGGCCTGCTCGCCGAGGATGCCGAAGGCCAGCACCGCCACATCGATCGGTCCGAAGGCGGCGATGCGGTCGAGCACCGCCGGATGGGTGTCGAGGGCGTCGGCGTCGAACTCGACCGTCTGCACCGCCGTCGCGCCCGCCGCCCGCACGGCGGCGCACTCGTCGGCCAGGTCGTCGGCGCGACGCGCGGCCAGGATCACGGTGCGGCCCGGGGCGAGCCGGGTGGCGACCTCGACGCCGATCTCGCTGCGACCCCCGAAGATGACGACGGTTCCCTGCGCGGTGTGGTTCATGCGGCCAGTGTCCCGGGTCGCCCTGCGGGGCGCGGTGGCGGGTCTCAGCCCGGCAGCACCGTCAATCCGTGCGGGCGCAGATTCATCGACTCGCAGCCGTCCTCGGTGACGACGACGATGTCCTCGATCCGCGCACCCCACTCGCCGCGGAAGTAGATGCCCGGCTCGATGCTGAACGCCATGCCGGGCTGCAGGATGTCGTCGTTGCCGGAGACGATGTACGGCTCCTCGTGCACCGACAGGCCGATGCCGTGCCCGGTGCGGTGCACGAACACCTCCCCGTAGCCGGCGGCGGCGAGCAGGTTTCGGGCGGCGGCGTCGACGTCCTCGGCCCGCACCCCGGGACGCACCGCGTCGACGGCGGTCTGCTGCGCCTTCTCGAGCACCGCGATCTTCGTCGCGATCTCCGGGGCGGGCTCGCCGATGCTGTAGGTGCGGGTCGAATCCGAGTAGTAGCCCGGTTCGACGGGACCACCGATGTCGACGACGACGATGTCGCCGGAGTCGATGACCCGGTCGGACACCTCGTGGTGCGGGTCGGCGCCGTGCGGGCCGGAACCGACGATGACGAACGCCGCCGCGGTATGCCCCTCCTCGACGATCGCCGCGGTGATGTCCGCGGCCACCTCGGCTTCGGTGCGCCCGGCACGCAACCATTCACCCATGCGGGCGTGCACCCGGTCGATGGCGGCACCGGCGCGGCGCAACGCCTCGACCTCGTCGGCGTCCTTGACCATCCGCAGCTGCCGGATCACCGACGTCGCGAGCGCCGGCGTGGTGCCGAACCGGGCGGTCAGCGGCACCAGATGCAGCGCCGGCATCGCCTCGGCCACCGCGAACCCCCCGGCGGCCGCGACGAGTTCGCGCACCAGCGCGTAGGGGTCCTGACCGTCCACCCAGTCCCGCACCGGCAGCTCCAGCTCCCCGATGGCGGAGTCGTGCAGCGACGCCAGTTCCAGGCGCGGCACCACCACGGTGGCGCCGGAGCCGTCGGTGGGGATCACCAGGCAGGTCAGGCGTTCGAACGACTCGGCGCGCGAACCGGTGAGATACCGCAGGTCCGGTCCGGGGGTGATGAGCAGCGCGTCGAAACCGGCGGCGGCACCGAGTTCGGCGGCGCGGGCCAGGCGGGCCGCGTAACGGTCGGCGGGGAATCGGGTGGCGGCAGTGGTCATGCATCCGAGCCTAGTGGCCGCAGCCGGATGGCTGGCAGGATGTGGTCCGTGACCGCACCGGAGAACCCCACGCCCGCACCGGACCCCACGTTGATGCTGCTCGACGGCGCGAGCCTGTGGTTCCGGGCCTTCCACGCCATCCCGGAGAAGGTCACCGCCCCCGACGGCAGCCCGGTCAACGCGGTGCGCGGCTTCGTGGACATGGTGGCCTCGCTGATCCGCACCCACCGCCCCACCCGGCTGGTGGTGTGCCTGGATCTGGACTGGCGCCCGGCCTTCCGGGTCGCGGCGATCCCGAGCTACAAGGCGCACCGGGTCGCTGCCGGGTCCGACGGCACCGTCGAGGAGGTCCCGCCGGCGCTGCTGCCGCAGGTGCCGGTGATCCTCGAGGTGCTCGCCGCCGCCGGCATCGCCACCGGCGGGGCGGCCGGATTCGAGGCCGACGACGTGCTCGGCACCCTCGCCGCCCGCGAAACCACCGACCGGGTGATCGTGGTCAGCGGCGACCGCGACCTGCTGCAGGTGGTCACCGACAGCCCGGTGCCGGTGCGGGTGCTCTACGCCGGGCGCGGCCTGGCCAAGGCCGAACTGTTCGATCCGGCGCTGGTCGCCGAACGCTACGGGGTGCCCGCCGAGCGGGCCGGCGCCGCCTACGCCGAACTCGCGGCGCTGCGCGGCGACCCCTCGGACGGGTTGCCCGGCGTCAAGGGGGTCGGCGAGAAGACCGCCGCGTCGCTGCTGCAACAGTACGGCTCGCTCGAGGCGGTGCGGGCCGCGGCACTCGACGAGTCGACGTCGCTGGCGAAGGGCATGCGGGTGAAACTCGCCGCGGCCGCCGACTATCTGGATGCGGCGCTGCCGGTGGTGCGGGTGGCCACCGACGCCGACGTGGACCTGTCCCGCTCGGACGTGTTGCCGGCGGCACCGGCCGATCCGGAGCAGCTCACCGCGCTGGCGCAGCGGTGGGGTCTGGAGCGGCCGGTGTCCGCGCTGGTCGCGGCGCTGGCCGACCGCTGACCGGTCTCGGTCAGTTGGGGCGGCCGACCTCGTAGGTGCCGTTGTCGTCGGTGACGGTGACGGTGACCTCCCGGAACTGGCCGTCCACGGTGACCGCGCAGGTGAAGCTGTGCCCGGCCTCGACCTTCTGATCGCTCGGGCACTGCACGTCGCCGACCTGCCCGGCCCCGTACGACTCGGTGAGCACCTTCGCGATGCCGGCCTGGGTGGATTCGGTGTCGAGGACCTTGCCGCCGAACATGGTGGCGGCGAGGATCCCGACGATGGCGAGCACCACCACGAGCCCGACGCCGCCGAGGATCCACGGCAGCTTCGACTTCCCGTTCGGCGGGGGTGCGCCGCCGGGCTGCTGCCAGGCGTTCGCCGGCGCACCCCAGGGCTGCGCGCCGCCGGGCTGCTGCCCACCCCAGCCGGGTGCGGGCTGCACCGGTTGACCGGGTGCTCCCCATGGTCGTGCTCCCGGCTGCTGCCCCCACCCCGGTGCCTGCTGGCCCGGCGCCTGTCGATCCCAGCCGGGGGTGGGTTGTTGCGGGGCCGGACCCCAACCCTGCTGCGGCGCCCCGGCCGGGGCACCCCACGGGTTCTGGTGCCCGGGAGTCTGCTGCCCGGTGGGTGGCGCCCACCCGGGCTGCGGGGCAGTCCCGCCCGCACCGGCTCCGGCATCGGGTTGCCACGGCGACTGCCCGCCGGGCGCCTGCCCCCACCCGGCGCCGCTGCCCTGCCCCCACTGCTGTCGGCCGGCGGGCGGCGCCCACGGCGACCCGGGCTGCTCACCGCCCCCGGACGTCGGGTTCGGTGCCCACGGATCCGTCGATTCCGGTGGCCTCTGCCCCGGCGAGTCCTGCGGTTCGTTCGGCCCGGTCATCGTCGTCTCCACTCACCCTTCCGTTGTGTGCCCATACGGTAGCGTCCACCCGCCGCCCGAGCATCCACGCCCGCCGGGCGAGCTACTCGGCGGTGGGATCGACGGCGACGACACCGCGGCGCACCGCCCCGACCGCCTTGCCCGCGGTGCGGGCGAGCTCCGGATCGTCCGCGCAGGTGCGGATCTGGTCGAGCAGATCGATCAGCTGCCGGCACCACCGCACGAAATCCCCGGGCGAGAGTTCCTTGCCGGCCGCCTCCGCGGCGACGAGCGCCTCGGTCAGCGACGCGGTGGACGCCCACGTGTAGGCGGCGGTGACGAATCCCAGATCCGGTTCCCGGGTGGGGGGCAGCCGGTGCCGGATCTCGTCGGCCCGCAACCCGTCGCAGATCCGGGTGGTCTCGGCCAGCGCGTGCCGGATCGGCCCCGTGGGTCCGACGACGGTGACCGGCTCGTCGGTGCGCGACTCGTAGATCACCGCCGAGGCGACCGCCGCCAGCTCGGCGGCGGACAGTCCCGCCCAGGCGCGGCGGCGCACGCATTCGGCGACCAGCAGATCCGACTCGGTGTAGATGCGGGCGAGCCGCTCCCCCGCCTCGGTGGTCGCCGGATCGGCACCCTCGGTGAGATAGCCACGTTCGGTGAGCAGCGCGACGATCTTCTCGAAGGTGCGCGCCAGCGAATCCGTCGCCGCGGCGGCCTTGCGACGCTGCTGCTGCGTCTCGCGCAGCAACCGGTGGTAGCGCTCCCCGACACGCGCGAGCGCATCGAGATCGGGATGCTTGCGAGCCGGATGGTGCTTGAGCTCGCGGCGCAACGCGTCGATCTCGCGGGTGTCGCCCTTGGCCTTGCTGCGCTTGGGACGGCGCGGCGGCACCAGGCCCTTCGATCGCAGCGCCGACGCGATGTCGCGGCGCCCGCGGCCGGTGCGGTGATCGACGTGCCGCGGCAGCCGCAACGAGCCCAGCACCGTCGCCGGCGTCGGGAAATCCCCGGCCGAGAGGCGACCGGACCAGCCGTCGGCGGTGACCACCTGCGGCCGCGGATCGCCGGCGTCGGTGTCCGGCAGAACCACCACCGCCAGCCCGGTGTGTTTGCCGGCGGGTACCGCGATGATGTCGCCGCGGCGCAGAGGCACCAGCGACGCCACCGCCGCGGTCCGCCGATCCTGCTTTCCGCGCCGCTCGTGGGCGCGTTCGGCGTCGGTCAGTTCGGCGCGCATCCGCAGATAGTCGAGGATCTCGCTGTCCTCACCGCCGAGCTGGTCGCGCAGCTGCGCCAGGGTGGTCTCGTTGCGGTCGATGCCGCGTTTGAGCCCGACCACCGACTTGTCGGCCTGGAACTGGGCGAAGGACATCTCGAGCAGCGCCCGCGACCGGTCCACGCCGACGGCGTCGATGAGGTTGACCGCCATGTTGTAGGACGGGCGGAACGAGCTGCGCAGCGGGAAGGTGCGGGTGGAGGCGAGCCCGGCGACCGCGGCCGGCTCGACGCCCGGTTGCCACAGCACCACCGCGTGGCCTTCGACGTCGATGCCGCGACGCCCGGCGCGGCCGGTCAGCTGCGTGTACTCGCCGGGGGTCAGTTCGGCGTGGGTGTCGCCGTTGAACTTGACGAGTTTTTCGAGCACCACGGTGCGCGCCGGCATGTTGATGCCCAGCGCGAGGGTTTCGGTGGCGAACACCGCCCGCACCAGCCCACGCACGAACAGTTCCTCGACGGTGTGCCGGAAGGCCGGCAGCATCCCCGCGTGGTGGGCGGCGATGCCGCGTTCGAGGGCGGTGCGCCACGACGCGTAGCCGAGCACCTCGAGGTCGCCGCGCGGCAGGTCCCGGGTGTGTTCGTCGACGATCCGGCGGATCTCGGCGGCTTCGGTCTCGTCGGTCAGATGCAACCCCGAGCGCAGGCACTGCTGCACCGCGGCGTCGCAGCCGGCGCGGCTGAACACGAAGGTGATGGCGGGCAGCAGACCGTCGCGGTCGAGGCGGGCGATGACCTCCGGGCGCGGCGGCGGCCGGAAGCGGGGGCCGCGTTCGCCCCAGCGGTCCATCCCGGACAGGCTCTGCCGTTGCCGCACCGCCGACGCCAGTTCGGGGTTGACGACGATGTCGCGGCGCCGCCGGGTCGGGGCGGTCTCGGTGTCGGCGCGGCGGTCGAACAGGTCGTAGATGCGGGAGCCGAGCATCATGTGCTGGTGCAGCGGGATGGGCCGCACCTCGTCGACGACGACGGTGGTGTCGCCGCGCACCGTGGTCATCCAGTCGCCGAACTCCTCGGCGTTGGACACCGTCGCGGACAGCGACGCCAGCCGCACGTCCTCCGGCAGGTGCAGGATCACCTCTTCCCACACCGCGCCGCGGAACCGGTCGGCGAGGAAATGCACCTCGTCCATCACCACGTGGGTGAGCCCGATCAGGGCGGTGGACGACGCGTAGATCATGTTGCGCAGCACCTCGGTGGTCATCACCACCACCGGCGCATCGGAATTGACGGATTGGTCGCCGGTGAGCAGACCGACCGAGTGGCGGCCGTGCCGGGCACACAGGTCGGCGTACTTCTGGTTGCTCAACGCCTTGATCGGGGTGGTGTAGAAGCACTTGGAGCCGGCCTGCAGCGCCAGGTACACCGCGAACTCGCCGACGACGGTCTTGCCGGCGCCGGTGGGGGCGCACACCAGCACCGAATGGCCGCCCTCGAGGGCGCGGCACGCCTCGATCTGGAACGGGTCGAGGGGGAACCCGAGTTCCGCGGCGAAGTCCGCGAGCTGCGGGGTGACGGCGAGCGGAGCGGCGCCCGAAGCGTCGTCACCGCCCGCACCGGGCACGAGGTCGCCGATCACAGGGTGTCGGAGTAGTCGGTGCGGGCCGGGTCGGTCCGGACGGTGTCGGTGGGCGCTGCCGGCTCCACCGGGCTCGGCGCGGCGATCGTCGAGCCCTCGTCGTCGTCGAGATCGGCCCAGCCCTCGGATCGGGCCTTGCGGGCGCGACGCCGGTCGGTCACCCGGGCGATCTGGATGGCGAACTCCACGAGCAGCGTCAGCGCCAACGCCAACGCCAGCATCGAGAACGGATCCTGGCCGGGGGTGGCGATGGCGGCGAAGACGAACACCGCCATGATCAGCCCCCGCCGCCACGCCGCGAGTTTCTCGTAGGACAGCACCCCCACCCCGTTGAGCGCGACGATCACCAGCGGGATCTCGAAGGACACCCCGAAGATCACCAGCAGATTGAGGAGGAACCCGAAGTATTCGGCGCCCGACAGCGCGGTGACCTGCACGTCGTTGCCGACGGACAGCAGGAACGACAACGCGTGGGAGATCACCAGATAGGCCAGCACCGCGCCGGTGACGAACAGCGCCGCCCCGCAGGTGACGAAGCCGATCGCGTAGCGGCGTTCCTTGCGGTACAGGCCGGGGGTGACGAACGCCCACAGCTGGTACAGCCACACCGGGCACGCCATCACGATGCCGGCGGTGGCGGCGACCTTCAGGCGCAGCATGAACTGTTCGAACGGGCCGGTGGCGAGCAGCCGGCACGAGCCGTCGCTGCTCAGATCGGCGCGGGCCGAGGCCGGCAGGTCGCAGTAGGGGCCGCGCAGGATCTCCCCGAGACTGTCGAGGCCGAACAGGCTGCGGCTGTACCAGACGAATCCGAGGATGGTGGTGAGCACGACCGCGGCGAGAGCGATCAGCAGACGCGTGCGCAATTCGTAGAGGTGCTCGACCAGCGACATGGTGCCGTCGGGGTTGGTCTTGCGCCGGCTTCGGCGCGGATCGAACGGGATGCGCACGGTGCGGTTCTCAGCTCCTGTCGAGACCACCGGCGCTACGGCGTGCCGGGGTCAGCGGAACGCCGGGACACCCGCGGTGGGCGCCCCGGCAGGATGAACGTCGGTCAGGCAGACCGCGGTTCGGTGTGCGTGTGCGGCGCGGCGGGATCGGTCGTCGGCTGCGCGGCCGGCAACGGATTCGGCGCCGGCTGCTGCGGCGTGGCCGCCCGGGCATCGTCGTTCTGCATCTCCTTGACCTCGCTCTTGAAGATCCGGAGCGAACGACCGAGACCGCGTGCGGCGTCGGGCAACTTCTTCGAACCGAAGAGAATCACGACCACCAGCGCCACGATGGCCCAGTGCCAGGGGCTCATTGCACCCATTTACAACAACCTCCACTGATCGGCTCCGATCGATGCTACCGGACCTCGAGCACACCCCGAGGGCCCGAGCAGGTGTATCCACCCACAATTTGCGGAGGATTCACAGAGATGTTCCCCCACCCCGGCGTCACGAGGACGGGCCCGTGCCGCGGGCCGCGTCCTCCCGGTCGAGATCGGCGTAGGCCGCCAGCGCCGACTCGGCCCGCGCCCGCACCGCCGCCCGCAACGGTGGCGGGTCGAGCACCCGCACGCCGGCGCCGAGCCCGACGAGCAACCGCGCCATCCACGCCGGCGAGGCATACCGCATCGACGCCTCACAGCTGCCGTCGGAGCGCACCTGCACCTCGGTGAGCGGGTAGTAGTCGAGCAGCCACGTGTAGGCCGGGGCGATGCGCAACCGGGCGGCGGGCAGCGACGGGTCGCCCTCGAACAGTTCGAGGTGCTCGTCGTCGGTGATCGCCCGGTGCGGGGGCCGGGCCGGCTCGTCCAGCACGGTGGCGGCGTCGATGCGGTCGACACGGAACAGTCGCACCCCCTCCGCGCTGCGGCACCAGGCCTGCAGATAGGCGTGCTCGTCGATGATCACGATGCGGATCGGGTCGACGTCCCGTTCGGAGACGGTGTCGCGGGACGCCGAATAATAGGTCACATGCACGGCACGGCCGTCCCGCACCGCGGCCCGCACCTGCCCGGCCGCATCGGAATCCCCGGCCGTCCCCGGCTCCGGATCGGCGACGATGTCGGCGGGGGTGGCGGCGGTCCCGGCCGCCGCCTCGATCTTCGCGATCGCCGCCTGCGCCGCCGACGGATCGACCACCCCCGGCATCTCCTGCAGCGACCGCAACGCCACGAGCAGCGCGGTGGCCTCGGTGGAGGTCAACCGCAGCGGCCGGTCGATACCGGCGGTGAAGGTCACCACGATGCTGTCCTCGGAGAACGACAGGTCGATCAGGTCGCCGGGGCCGTAGCCGGGCAGCCCGCACACCCACAGCTGGTTCAGGTCGTCCATCACCTGCTTCGGGGTCACCCCCAGATCGCGGGCCGCCTCCGCCGCGCTGATCCCCGGGTGCGCCAGGAAATACGGCACCAGATTGAGCAGTCGTCCCAGCCGCGCCGACAGTCGTGTGCTCATCGACCCTCCTCCCCCGCATCCGTTGCCGCCCGCTCGAGGATGCGCTGCACCTCGGCCCGCAACTCCGGCGGGTCGAGCACCAACGCGTCGGCGCCCTGCCCGGCGACGATCCGCGCGATCCACTCCCACGAGCGCACCGGCACCTCGAGTTCCGCCCCGTCCCGGTCGCCGACCGCCCGCGCCGCGCCGGGCCGTCCGAGCCGGCGCAACTCCCAGGCGCGTCCGTCCGCCACCCACAGCCGAGCCGAACCGGTCACCTCCGCCGGGGAGGTCGCCGCCAGCACCCGGGCCCGCAGATCCACCCCCTCCGGGATCTGCACCGCCCCCTCCGGGCCGATGGCGGTGACCTCGTCGCCGATGCGGGACAGGCGGAAGGTGCGCACCGCATCGCGGTCACGGTCGTGGCCGACGAGATACCAGCGGCCGTGCACGGTGACCACACCCCACGGTTCGACGGTGCGCGTCGACCACGGCTCGGTGGGGGAACTGCGGTGGGTGAAGCGCACCGCCCGCCCCGCGTCGATCGCGGCGAGCAGCGCCGTCAGCGCCGGCTCGGAGCCGCGGGCGCGCGGCGGCAGCGGCGCCACCACCTCCCCGCCGTCGGTGTCGACACGGATCCCGGCGGCCCGCAGCTTGAACACCGCGCCCTGCGCGGCGGCGGTCAGCTCCGGCGATTCCCACAGCGCAGCGGCGACGGCCACGGCGGCGGTCTCCTCCCGCGTCAGATCGATCTCCGGCAGCTCGTAGGCGTCGCGGTTGATGCGGTAGCCCTCCACCGTCGACGACCGCGACGGCCGGCCGGTCTCGAGCGGCACCCCGAGATCGCGCAGTTCGTTCTTGTCCCGCTCGAACATGCGGCTGAACGCCTCGTCGCTCGCGCATTCGGAGTAGCCGGCCACCGAGGCCCGGATCTTCTCCGCGGTCACGAACTGTCGGGTGGACAGCAGCGCGATGACCAGATTCACCAGCCGTTCGACTTTCGAGATCGCCACGGGCCAACCCTAGTGCCCGCGCGCCGCCGGCACCGCATCACCGCCCATCGGATCGGACCGCACGGTCCGATCCGATGGGCACCGGTGCTCACATGGAGGCGATGAGCCGTTCGACGCGTTCGTCCACCGACCGGAAGGGGTCCTTGCACAACACGGTGCGCTGCGCCTGATCGTTGAGCTTCAGATGCACCCAGTCGACGGTGAAATCGCGGCCGGCGGCCTGCGCGGCGGCGATGAAATCACCGCGCAGCTTCGCCCGGGTGGTCTGCGGCGGGGTGTCCACCGCCGCATCGACGGACTCGTCGTCGGTCGCCCGCGCCGCCAACCCCTTGCGTTGCAGCAGGTCGAACACGCCGCGGCCGCGTTTGATGTCGTGATACGCCAGGTCGAGCTGGGCGATCTTCGGATCCGACAGTTCCATGCTGTAACGGTCCTGATAGCGCTGGAACAGCTTGCGCTTGATCACCCAGTCGATCTCGGTGTCGACCTTCGCGAAGTCCTGCGACTCGACGGCGTCGAGGACACGGCCCCACAGGTCCACCACCTGCGCGACATGCGGATCGGGTTCGCGCTGGTGCAGATACTCCACCGCCCGCGCATGATATTCACGCTGGATGTCCAGGGCGCTGGCCTGCCGGCCCCCGGCCAGGCGCACCGGGCGCCGACCGGTCAGATCGTGGGAGACCTCGCGGATCGCGCGGATCGGGTTGTCGAGCGCGAAGTCCCGGAACGGCACCCCGGCCTCGATCATCTCGAGCACCAGCGCCGCCGACCCCACCTTGAGCATGGTGGTGGTCTCGGACATGTTCGAATCCCCCACGATCACATGCAGCCGCCGGTACTTCTCGGCGTCGGCGTGCGGTTCGTCGCGGGTGTTGATGATCGGCCGCGACCGGGTGGTCGCCGACGAGACACCCTCCCAGATGTGCTCGGCGCGCTGCGACAGGCAGAAGGTCGCGGCCTTCGGGGTCTGCAGCACCTTCCCGGCGCCGCAGATCAGCTGCCGGGTCACCAGGAACGGCAGCAGCACATCGGAGATGCGGGAGAACTCGCCGACGCGGGCGACGAGATAATTCTCGTGGCAGCCGTAGGAGTTGCCCGCCGAGTCGGTGTTGTTCTTGAACAGGAAGATGTCGCCGCCGATGCCCTCTTCGGCCAGACGCTGCTCGGCGTCGATGAGCAGTTCCTCGAGGACCCGCTCACCGGCATGATCGTGTTCGACGAGCTGGAGCAGGTCGTCGCACTCGGCGGTGGCGTACTCGGGGTGCGAGCCGACATCGAGATACAGTCGCGCCCCGTTCCGCAGGAAGACGTTCGAACTGCGCCCCCAGGACACCACCCGGCGGAACAGATAGCGGGCCACCTCGTCGGGGCTCAACCGGCGATGCCCGTGGAAGGTACACGTGACGCCGAACTCCGTCTCGATACCCATGATTCGTCGCTGCACACTTCGACAGTACCGCGCAAACCCGACCCCCATGGGTGGCAACGACATCTACGGTTCGAGGTGTGATTCTTCGCGAGCACTACCGCACCGCCGACCGGGCCCTGTTCGACCGTTCCGGGGCGCTGCGCCCGTCCCCCGCCGACCCGCTGTTGCGTGATCTCGGGCGCGCCGCCAACCACAGTGTGCTGTGGATGGCGTGCGCCGCGGTGTGCGCGGCCGCCGGGGGACACGCGCGGCGCGGCGCGGTGCGCGGCCTGCTGTCCGTGGCCGGGGCCAGCGCCCTGACCAACGGGCTGCTCAAACCGCTGTTGCCGCGGCGCCGCCCCCCGGCGCGCACCGACCCGAAGTTCCTGCGCCGCAGCGTGCCGATCCCCCGCTCGTCGTCGTTCCCGTCCGGGCACTCCGCCTCGGCGGCGGCGTTCGTGACCGGGACCGCCCTCGAATCCCCTGTGGCCGGGGCGGTCCTGGCACCGCTGGCCGCGGCGGTGGCCTATTCCCGGGTGCACACCGGGGTGCACTGGCCCGGCGACGTCGTCATCGGCGCCGCGGTCGGGGCGGGCGTGGCGTGGTCCACCCGCCGCTGGTGGGCGGTGCGCAGCCGCGAACCGGCCGCCGTGCAGGTCGCGGTCGCCGCGCCCGCGCTGCCCGGTGGGGAAGGGATGCTGCTGATCGTCAACCGCGATGCCGGCACCGCCGAGGAGATCGCCGCGGTCGTCACCGCCGCCCTGCCCGGGGTGCATCGCGTCGACCTCGACGCCGACCACGACCCGCAGGACGAACTGGCGCGGCTGCTGGCCGAGCACCGGCCGACGGCGTTGGGGGTGTGCGGCGGCGACGGCACCGTCGCGGCGGTGCTCGACGCGGCCGTCGACGCCCGGTTGCCGGTGGCGGTCTTCCCCGGCGGCACCCTCAACCACTTCGCGCACGATCTCGGGGTGAGCGACCTGGACGAGACGGTACGGGCGATCACCGGTGGGCAGGCCGTCGCGGTGGGACTCGGACAGGTGACGGTGACCGGACCGGCCGGTCGCACGGTGCGGCGGTTCGTCAACACCGCCAGCCTCGGCGGCTATCCGGACGCGGTGCGGTTACGGCAGCACTGGGAACCGCGGATCGGCAAGTGGCCGGCGGCGGGCCTGGCGATGCTGGCGGTGCTGCGCACGGCGAGCCCGATGCCGGTGCGGATCGACGGCACCGGGCGGGCGGTGTGGTTGCTGTTCGTCGGCAACGGCCGCTACACCCCGGGCGATCAGGTGCCGATGTCCCGGTCGCATCTGGATCCGGGCACCCTGGATGTGCGGTACCTGCCGGCCGAACGCCGGTTCTCGCGGCTCCGGCTGCTCGCCGCCGCCGCGACCGGCACCCTCGGCGCCTCCCCGATGTATCGGCATCGGCACAGCCCGGCCCTGGCGGTGCAGGTGATCGGGGATCCGGTGGCGTTGGCCACCGACGGGGAGGTCCCCGCCGACGGCACCGGATTCGACTTCGAGGTGGTGCCGTCGGCGTTGACGGTCTATCGGCTCGCGGTGGATCAGCCCGCGTCGGTGCCGGCCTCGGGAGCCGGCTCGGATCCCGGTGTCTCCGACGCCGCCGGCTGAGCCGAACCGGTGGGCAGCAGCGCATCGAGCGCCGCCCCCGCGATGCGGCGGAACGCGCGGCGCGGACGCTGCTTCTCGAGCACCGCGACCTCGAGTTCGCCGCGGCCGAGCAGCCGCGGCGCCGCATCGGCGGTGGCCGGCTGCTGCAACGCGGTGACCGCCACGGCGACCGCCTCGTCGAGCGGCAGACCGGCCTTGTAGGACGAGCGCAGCGCGGTGACGATCGGCTCGGTGTTACCACCCATCACCACGAACTGCGGTTCGTCGACGATCGACCCGTCGTAGGTGATGCGGTACAGCTGCGGGCCGTCCTCGGTGCCGGCGCGACCGACCTCGGCGACGCAGATCTCCACCTCGTAGGGCTTCGGCTGCTCGGTGAAGATCGTGCCCAGGGTCTGCGCGTAGGCATTCGCCAACGCCCGCCCGGTCACGTCCCGCCGATCGTAGGAATAGCCGCGCATGTCGGCGTGCATGATCCCGGCACGACGCAGATTCTCGAACTCGTTGTACTTGCCGACGGCGGCGAAACCGACCCGGTCGTACAGTTCGCTGATCTTGTGCAGCGCCTTCGACGGGTTCTCCGCCACCAGCAACACCCCGTCGGCGTAGGTCAACGCGATCACCGAGCGACCCCGGGCGATGCCCTTGCGGGCCAGCTCCGAACGATCGCGCATGATCTGCTCGGCGGACGCATAGTACGGAAGTGTCACCGGGCATCTCCTGCGGTGCGGTCGGCCACGATGCTGCGGGCCAGCTCGGACAGGGTTTCCTCCGCGACCGCCACGGCCCCCGCCGCGGTGATCACCACCGCCGTCGGGTAGATTCCGCGGGTGGTGTCGGGGCCCCCGGTGGCGGTGTCGTCGTCGGCCGCGTCGTACAGCGCCTCGACGGCGGTGCGCAGCGCGCTCTGCTCGTCGGCGTCGGCGCGGTAGAGCTTCTTCAGCGACGACCGGGCGAACAACGAACCCGAGCCGACCGCGTGATAGCCGGCGCGTTCCTCGTAGCGGCCACCGACCACGTCGTACGACACGATCCGCCCGGCGCGGTGCGCGTCGGGAGCGTCGAGGTCGACACCGACCAGCAGCGGCACCACGGCCAGACCCTGCATGGCCGCACCGAGATTGCCGCGCACCATCGACGACAGCCGATTGGCCTTGCCGTCGAAGGTCAGCGGCACGCCCTCGATCTTCTCGTAGTGCTCGAGTTCGACGGCGAACAGCCGCACCAGTTCGATCGCCAGGCCCGCGGTGCCGGCGATGCCGGCCGCCGAATAGTTGTCGGTGATGAACACCTTGTCGACATCGCGGGAGGCGATCAGGTTGCCCATCGTCGCGCGCCGGTCGCCGGCGAGCAGCACACCCCCGTCGAAGGTCAGCGCCACGATGGTGGTGCCGTGCGGGGCGAGGTCCACGTGGTCACCCCGTTCGAACCGGAACCGGTTCTCCGGCAGCATCTCCGGGGCGTGCATGCGCAGATGGTCGGAGAACGACGACAAGGGCGACGCGAGGTGCAGCCTCGGCTGCACCTCGCGGAAGGGAAGAGAGGACCGTTCGGCTGTCACTGGCCACCTTTCTGCACATATGCCCGCACGAAGTCCTCCGCGTTCTCCTCGAGCACGTCGTCGATCTCGTCGAGAAGATCGTCGGTGTCCGAGGCGAGCTTCTCGCGACGCTCCTGACCGGCACCGCCGTCACCGACGACCTCGTCGTCGTCTCCGCCACCACCGCGTGTGGTCTGCTCCTGTGCCATCGCCGCCGACCTCCTCCTGTACTCGGCGCGGAACCGTCACCGGTCGACGATCGGTGTGGTCACCGCTGCTTCGAACTCCTACCCTACCCAGCGAAACGGTCCGCCGGTGGCGACACGCGTACTCGCGGCACACGATCGGGCCACCACCACACCCCGGGACGACCGTCAGTGGGTGAGCTGATCGACCAGTTCGGCCGCCGACTGCGCCGTCTCGAGCAACTCCCCGACATGCGCGCGGCTGCCCCGCAACGGCTCGAGCGTCGGGATGCGCACCAGCGACTCGCGACCCAGATCGAAGATCACCGAATCCCAGCTCGCCGCCGCGATATCGGCCCCGAAGCGGCGCAGGCACTCGCCGCGGAAGTAGGCCCGGGTGTCCGACGGCGGGGTGCGCACCGCGTCGAGCACCTGCTGTTCGGACACCAGCCGCTGCATCGACCCGCGGGCCACCAGGCGGTTGTACAGGCCCTTGTCCAGGCGCACATCCGAATACTGCAGGTCCACCATGTGCAGGCGCGGCGCCGACCAGGACAAGCCCTCCCGGTTGCGGAAACCCTCGAGCAGCCGCAGTTTCGCCGGCCAGTCCAGCAGGTCCGCGCATTCCATCGGGTCGCGTTCGAGCAGGTCGAGCACCATCGCCCACTTGTCGAGGATGTCGAGGATCCGCTTGTCCTCGGTGCCGTCGTGGAACTTCGCGACCCGCTCGTGGTAGATCCGCTGCAACGCCAGGCCCGTCAGCTCCCGGCCGTCGGCGAGCGCGACGGTCTTGCGCAGCGACGGATCGTGACTGATGTGATGCACCGCGGTGACCGGGCGGGCCAGCTGCAGATCCGACAGGTCGATGCCCGCCTCGATCAGGTCGAGCACCAGCGCCGTGGTGCCGACCTTGAGGTAGGTGGACATCTCCGCCAGGTTCGCGTCACCGATGATCACATGCAGCCGCCGGTACTTGTCGGCGTCGGCATGCGGCTCGTCGCGGGTGTTGATGATGCCGCGCTTGAGGGTGGTCTCCAGACCGACCTCGACCTCGATGTAGTCAGCGCGCTGCGACAACTGGAAACCCGGCTCGTCGCCGGACTGCCCGATCCCCACCCGCCCCGAGCCGGTGATCACCTGCCGGGAGACGAAGAACGGCGTCAGGCCCGCCACCACCGCGGAGAACGGGGTGTCGCGGTCCATCAGATAGTTCTCGTGGGTGCCGTAGGAGGCGCCCTTGCCGTCGACATTGTTCTTGTACAGCTGCAGCCGCGGCGCGCCGGGCACACTCGACGCGTGCCGCGCCGCGGCCTCCATCACCCGCTCACCGGCCTTGTCCCAGATCACCGCGTCCAACGGGTCGGCGACCTCCGGTGCGGAGTACTCCGGGTGGGCGTGGTCGACGTACAACCGCGCCCCGTTGGTGAGGATCATGTTCGCGGCGCCGACCTCGTCGGCGTCGATGACCGGGGCCGGGCCGTTGAACCGGCCCAGATCGAAGCCCCGCGCGTCACGCAACGGCGATTCGACCTCGTAGTCCCAGCGGGTGCGGCGGGCGCGCGGCACCCCTTCGGCCGCCGCATAGGCCAGCACCGCCTGCGTGGAGGTCAGGATCGGGTTCGCCGATGGCTCGTTGGGTGAGGAGATCCCGTACTCGACCTCGATACCGATGATCCGCTGCATGCCGTCGAGCCTAGGCGATCCGGGCGGTCCTGGTCGTGGACCACCCCGCCGCCCCGATCAGGGGGCCCGCCGCGGGGTGCAGTCCAGATAGCCGGACGCCCCGATCGCCCGCAGCGCCATCCGCACCGGCAGCGGCGCCCAGCTCGCCTGCGGATCGTTGCCGAGCCGCGGCGCGGTCACCGGTACCGCCTCACCCCGGGTGTGCACCACCGCGCTCCCGGCGGCGCGCACGTTGCGCACCCAGTCGGTGTCGGCGCCGTAGGTCAACGCGATCCGCAGATCGTCCCCGACGCCGAACAGCAGCACCGGGGTGCGGAAGATCCGGCCCGAGCGGCGACCGCGATGCTCGACCACCGCGGTGCCGGGCAGCAACTGCGCGAACGGGGTGGTGACCCGGTTGGTGACCACCTTGTTGAACCGGGCCATTGTGCGCGGCAGCGGCATGACCGGTCCTCCCCCCGGAAGAGCGCGGCGGCCGGGCCTTCCGGATCGGGGAAGGCACCGCCGCCGCGGTCGAGTCCTACAGGTACTGGCCGGTGTTCGATTCGGTGTCGATCGCGCGGCTCGCGCTGGCGTTCTTGCCGGTGACCAGGGTGCGGATGTACACGATCCGCTCGCCCTTCTTCCCCGAGATCCGGGCCCAGTCGTCCGGATTCGTGGTGTTGGGCAGGTCCTCGTTCTCGGCGAACTCGTCGACGATCGAATCGAGCAGATGCTGCACCCGCAGACCGGGCGCCCCGGTCTCGAGCACCGACTTGATCGCGTACTTCTTCGCCCGGTCGACGATGTTCTGGATCATCGCGCCCGAGTTGAAGTCCTTGAAGTACAGGACCTCCTTGTCGCCGTTGGCGTAGGTCACCTCGAGGAAACGGTTGTCCTCGGACTCGGCGTACATCCGCTCGACGACCCGTTCGATCATCGTCCGCACGCACGCGACCCGGTCGCCACCGAACTCGGCGAGATCGTCGGCGTGCACCGGCAGGCTCTCGGTCAGGTACTTCGAGAAGATGTCCTGGGCGGCCTCCGCGTCCGGACGTTCGATCTTGATCTTCACGTCGAGGCGGCCGGGCCGCAGGATCGCCGGGTCGATCATGTCCTCCCGGTTCGACGCGCCGATGACGATGACGTTCTCGAGCCCTTCGACACCGTCGATCTCGGCGAGCAGCTGCGGCACCACCGTGGTCTCCACATCGGAGGACACCCCCGACCCGCGGGTACGGAAGATCGAGTCCATCTCGTCGAAGAACACGATCACCGGGGTGCCCTCGGACGCCTTCTCCCGGGCCCGCTGGAAGATCAACCGGATGTGTCGCTCGGTCTCACCGACGAACTTGTTCAACAGTTCCGGGCCCTTGATGTTCAGGAAGAACGACTTCGCTTCCTTCGAATCGTCGCCGCGGGCCTCGGCGATCTTCTTCGCCAGCGAATTCGCGACGGCCTTCGCGATCAGGGTCTTACCGCAACCGGGCGGGCCGTACAGCAGCACACCCTTCGGTGGGCGCAGCGAGTACTCGCGGAACAGGTCCTTGTGCAGGAACGGCAACTCCACCGCATCGCGGATCTGCTCGATCTGCCGGCCCAGACCACCGATGTCGCCGTAGCCGACGTCCGGGACCTCCTCGAGCACGAGATCCTCGACCTCGGCCTTCGGGATCCGTTCGAAGGCGTAACCGGCCTTGCTGTCGACGAGCAGCGAATCACCGGGGCGCAGCGTGAACGAATTCTCGTCGTCGACGAGGGCGTCGGTCTCGACGTCGGCGGCCGCCGCGGCCAGCGGCGCCGCCAGCCACACGATGCGTTCCTCGTCGGCGTGCCCCACCACCAACGCCCGGGTACCGTCGTCGAGCACCTCCCGCAGAGTGGTGATCTCCCCGACGCGTTCGAAACCACCGACCTCCACAACGGTCAACGCCTCGTTCAACCGCACCGTCTGACCGGGCCGGAAGGTGTCGAGTTCGAGATTCGGCGACACCGCGACCCGCATCTTGCGGCCCGAGGTGAACACGTCGACGGTCTGGTCGTCGAACGTCTCGAGCAACACCCCGTAGCCGCTCGGCGGCTGGGCCAGCCGGTCGACCTCCTCCCGCAGCGTGATCAACTGCTGACGCGCATCCTTGAGGGTCTCGAGCAGTTTGCCGTTGCGGACCGTGAGGGATTCGAGCCGGGTCTCGAGGTCGCGTACCTGATCGGACGGTTCGCCGAGCCGACGACGCAAGGTCGCCACCTCCATGCGCAACTCATCGATCTCTCGTGCCGCCGCAACCGCATCCGGCTTCTCTGACGAGCTCATAGCGACTCCCTCCACTGTCGGTCATTCCACGCTACCGGGACATCGCCCGGCATGGGGGAGGACACGAAACAGTCGTGTTCCGAACATGTGTCGCGTGCGGGACGCACCATGGCACCACACCCCCGATCCACTGTCGGGCTTCCCGAGACCGTGAGTCGACCGGTCCCCTCGAAGGTACTCTCCCGTGATCCCGCCCCCGCCGGGTCCCGCAGGTCGGCGTCGGCTCAGCCCTTGCTGGGCCGACGCTGCGGCTTCGGGGTCTCCACCCCGTCCTGCAGCCGCCGGGCACTGACCAGAAACGCGGTGTGCCCCTGCATCCGATGCTCCGGCCGCACCGCCAGCCCCACCACGTGCCAGCCGCGCACCATCGACTCCCACGAGCGCGGCTCGGTCCAGCAGGTCTGCTCCCGCATCGCCTCGACCACCCGCGACAGCTGCGTCGTCGTCGCCACATAGACGATGAGCACCCCACCCGGCACCAGCGCCTTCTTCACCGTCTCCAGCACATCCCAGGGCGCCAGCATGTCCAGCACCACCCGATCGACCCGCCCGTACTTCTCCACGTCGTAGTCCGCCAGATCCCCGAGCACCGTCGTCCAGTTCGCCGGGCGCTCCCCGAAGAACGTGTCGACATTGCGCTCGGCGTAGGCGAGATGGTCCTCGCGCACCTCGTAGGAGATCACCCGGCCGCCCTCCCCGACAGCGCGCAGCAGCGAACAGGTCAGCGCCCCGGATCCGGCGCCCGCCTCGAGCACCGTCGCGCCGGGGAAGACATCGCCCTCCTGCACGATCTGCGCGGCGTCCTTCGGGTAGATCACCTGCGCACCGCGCGGCATCGACATCACGTAGTCCACCAGCAGCGGCCGCAACGCCAGATAGGGGGTGCCGTTGGTGGAGGTGACCACCACACCCTCGTCGGTGCCGATCAGATCGTCGTGCAGAATCCCGCCGCGGTGGGTGTGGAACTCCTTGCCCGGCTCGAGCACCACGGTGTACTTGCGGCCCTTGGCGTCGGTCAACTGCACCCGGTCCCCCACCTGGAAGGGTCCGCTGCGCCCGAGTCCGCCTACTGCCATCGCCGTGTCCACCTTCGTTCCAGCCCCGCACCCGCGCACGGGCACGCGGGTCCGGCACCGTGTCGGACCCGCGTCCTAGCCTGCCAGGTGTGACCACAGCTGCGCCCACACCCCCCGCCGACACGACGCGGCCGGTCGCCCTGTCCCCCTCCCGCGCCGCCGACTTCACCCGCTGCCCGCTGCTCTACCGCTTCAAGGCCGTCGACCGGCTCACCGCACCCCCGACCCGCGCCCAGGCGCGCGGCACCGTCGTGCACGCCGCTCTCGAAGCACTGTTCGCGCTCGACGGACCGGCCCGCACCGCCACCGCCGCGCAGACCCTGCTGCCCGACGCCCTGGCCCGGATCCTCGCCGCCACCCCCGATCTGGGCGTGGACGCCGACGACGCGGGGTTCCTCGCCGAGGCCGCCGCGCTGCTGAGCACCTACTTCACCGTCGAAGACCCCACCGCCGTCGTCGCCGACGGCTGCGAACTGCGGGTGGAGACCACCCTCGACGGCGACGTCCCGCTGCGCGGCATCATCGACCGCCTCGATGTCGACGCCACCGGCGCGGTGCATGTCGTCGACTACAAGACCGGCCGCGCCCCGTCTCCGCGCGGCGAGCGGGCGGCGCTGTTCCAGCTGAAGTTCTACGCGCTGATCGTGTGGCGGCAACGCGGCCTCGTCCCGGCCTCGCTGCGGCTGCTGTATCTCGGCGACGGTCAGGTGCTGCACTACCGGCCCGACCCCGACGAACTGCGCCGCTTCGAACGGATCGTGCGGGCGATGTGGACGACGATCCGGCAGTTGCGCGGCAGCGGCGACTTCCGCCCCAATCCCGGCCCCGGCTGCCGGTGGTGCGATCATCGGGCATTGTGCCCGGCATTCGGCGGTACCCCACCGCCGTATCCCCTCGACAGCCTTGCGGCGCAGTCGACGTCGGGTGCGCCCCACCGCATCGAGCAGCAGGAGAATCCCGAATGAGCGACGCCGCCTACTACGTGCCGGTCCCCCGGCCGGCCGGCCCCACCGGCCCGGCCGACGACATCGAGATCGCGGTGTTCCGCCCCACCGACCGCACCGTCAGCACCTGGGGCCCGCACCTGCAGCACGGCGCCCCGCCCTCGGCGCTGCTCGCCCGCGCCATCGAACGGCACCGGCCCCGCCCCGACACCCGCCTGACCCGCCTGACCGTCGACCTGCTCGGCCCCGTCCCGCTCACCGACCTCGAGGTCCGCACCCGCATCGAACGGCCCGGCCGCCGCATCGAACTCGTCGTCGCCGAATTGTGGGCCACCGCCCCCGACGGCACCCACCGCCCGGTGGCGCGCGGCACCGGCTGGCGCCTCGAAACCGTCGACCTGCCGGCCGTGGCCCGCACCTCCGAGACCCCGCTCCCGGCCCTGGGCAGCTTCGAACCCCACGCCCCGCACGCGTCGTGGCAGGGCGGCTACATCGACACCGTCGACTGGCGCATCATCGTCCCCTTCGGCACACCGGGCCTGTCGTCGGCGTGGGTGCGCGGCGAGATCGCCCTCGTCGAAGGCGAAACCCCCAGCGGCCTCGACCGACTGATGAGCGTCGCCGATGTCGCCAACGGCGTCGGCTCCAAACTCGACCCCCGCGAGTTCACCTTCCTCAACACCGACCTGACCGTGCACCTGTTCCGCGCCCCCGAGTTCCGCGAACAGGACTGGGTGGGGATCGCCGCGGAGACGTCCGTCGGACCCGACGGGGTCGGCATGACCGCCGGGCTGCTCTACGACCAGACCGGCGCGCTCGGCCGCATCACCCAGAACGTGCAGGTGCGGCCCCGCTGATCGCGGAGCCGCACCGAGACGACGGGAAGGTGTGCGTCTACTCGGGGGCGCGCATCGCCCGGCACGAGCGGATGTTCGACGCGAGGATCGCGCGGGCACCGATCTCGGCGAGCCGATCCATCACCGCGTTGTGGCCCTTGCGCGGCACCATCGCCCGCACCGCCACCGAATTGTCGTTCGCCAACGGCGAGATCGTCGGCGACTCGAGTCCCGGGGTCACCTGCACCGCCTGCTCGAGCAGGTGCTTGGGGCAGTCGTAATCGATCATCACGTACTGCTGCGCGAAGACCACACCCTCGAGCCGGGCGATCAGCTGGTTGCGGGCCCGATCCGAACGATCCGACCCCTCCCGCTCGATCAGCACACCCTCCGAATCGCACAGCGACTCCCCGAAGGCGACCAGATCGTGCTGCCGCAACGTCCGGCCCGAGCCCACCACATCGGCGATCGCGTCGGCGACGCCGAGCTGGATGGAGATCTCCACCGCCCCGTCGAGCCGGATCACCTCGGCCTCGATACCGCGGGCGGCGAGATCACGACGCACCAGATTCGCGTACGAGGTGGCGATGCGCAGCCCCCGCAGATCCTCGACCGTCCAGTCCCGGCCCTTCGGCGCGGCATACCGGAAACGCGACGACCCGAAACCCAGCGACAGGCGTTCGGCGACCGGCGCCCCCGAATCCATCGCCAGATCACGGCCGGTGATCCCCAGATCCAGCTCGCCGGAACCGACGTAGATCGCGATGTCCTTCGGGCGCAGGAAGAAGAATTCGACGTCGTTGACCGGGTCGATGACCGTCAGATCACGCGAGTCGGTGCGGCGACGGTAGCCGGCCTCCTGCAGGATCTCGGCGGCGGACTCGGACAGCGAACCTTTGTTGGGGACTGCGACGCGCAGCATGACGGATTGGGGTCCTTTCGAACGACGAGCAGAAGCGAGGAAGGGATCTACAGGGCACGGACGGCGGCACCGCACAGCGGGCCGGCGGCCGTCACAGATGCTTGTAGACGTCCTCGGGCTTCAGACCCCGCCCCACCATCAGCACCTGCACCCAATACAACAGCTGCGAAATTTCCTCGGACAGTTCCTCGTCGGACTGGTACTCGGCGGCGATCCACACCTCACCGGCCTCTTCGAGTACCTTCTTGCCCTGGAAATGCACGCCGGCGTCCAGGGCGGCGACGGTGCCGGAGCCCTCGGGGCGGGTCGCGGCGCGTTCGGACAGCTCGGCGAACAGGGAATCGAAGGTCTTCACAGGGGTCGATTGTTTCATGCCCCGCCGCCGGCCCCGCAGCCAGGACACCGACACCCCTCAGAACTCGAGCTCCCGCCCGCTGACGAACCGCCGCGCCACCCCGCTGACCGGATCGGTGAACTCGAGCGACCGCGCCAGCAACCGCAGAGGATCGGTGAAATCGTCCGCCCCACGCGGCCGGAACCGCGGATAGAAGTTGTCCCCGACGATCGGCACCCCCAGGGACATCAGATGCAGCCGCAACTGATGGGTGCGGCCGGTGCGCGGACACAACCGATAGCGGGCCAGCTCCCCGCGCCGCTCGACCACCTCGATGCGGGTCTCCGAATTCGGCTCGTCGGCGAACTGCTCGGCCGTCAACTCCCCGTGCCGCTTGACGATCCGGGTGCGCACCACCCGCGGGAACGACAGGTCGGGCCGGTATCCGGCGACCGCCTCGTACACCTTGCGCACCCGCTGCCGCTCGAACAGCTCCTGATAGGGCCGCCGCCACCCCGGATCCGTGGTGCACAACAGCACACCCGCGGTCATCCGGTCGAGCCGGTGCACCGGCACCAGATGCGGCAACTCCAGCTCGCGCCGCAACCGCACCACCACCGATTCACGGATGTGCGCCCCACGCGGAATCGTCGCCAGAAAATGCGGCTTGTCGACCACGACCAGCCCGTCCTCACGGTGCAGCACATGCACCGGGAACGGCACCGGTACCTCCGGCGCCGGATCGCGATAGAAGTACACGAACCGCGTCGGCCGATAGGGGGTGTGCGGTTCGACGCGGCGCCCGTGCTCGTCGACCAACTCCCCCGCCGCCATGCGCGCCGCCCAGTCCTCGTCGGGATGGTCGGCCTCGAGGAACTCCACGACCGTGTCGGCGCCGTGATCGGCGGGCATCCGGATACGGTCCGGGCCGAGCCCGTCGCGTACCGGCAACGGCGCGGCGCGCATCCGGTTACACCTCCACCGGGTCCGGCACACAGCCCTCGCACACCAGAGTCAACTCCCGGCCGCGAACATCCGGATGGTTGCGATACCGCGAGGTGGGCGTGCCGC
The DNA here is from genome assembly GCF_048957735.1 of Rhodococcus sp. As11. Lineage (NCBI taxonomy): Bacteria > Bacillati > Actinomycetota > Actinomycetes > Mycobacteriales > Nocardiaceae > Rhodococcus > Rhodococcus sp. As11. Next base: position 160,104 of record NZ_JARDJE010000008.1, on the reverse strand, counting down.
ACAGCGCGCAGCGCCCGATCACCGTCGTCTCGTCGCTGAACTCGACGTTCATCCGCCCGTCGAAGACGTACAGCGAACCCTCCCACAGGCCCTCGTCGCCGAAGGTCTCGCCGTACCGCACGATGCCACCGTCGAGCTGGTAGACCTCCTCGAAACCACGGTTGCGCATCAACGCCGACAGCACCTCACAGCGCACCCCACCGGTGCAGTAGGTCACCACCGGGCGGCCCTTGAGATGGTCGTAGCGGCCGCTGTCGAGCTCGGCGACGAAATCGCGGGTCGTGGCCACCTCCGGCACGATCGCATCCCGGAACCGGCCGATCTGCGCCTCGAACCGATTACGGCCGTCGAAGAACACCACCTCGTCGCCGCGCTCGGCGACCAGCTCGTGCACACCGTGCGGCGACAGATGGGTGCCGCCGTCGACGATGCCGTGCTCGTCGACCTTCACCTCGTCGGGCACCCCGAAAGTGACGATCTCCGGACGTACCTTCACCGACAGCCGCGGAAAATCGTCGCCGGTGCCGTCGGACCACTTGACGTCGGTGTCCTCGAACGCCGCGTAGCCGCGCAACCCACGCACATACTTCTTCACGTCGGCGATGTCGCCGCCGACGGTGCCGTTGATGCCGTGCTCGGAGATCAGGATCCGCCCGGTCAACCCCAGCGACGACGCCAAGGTGTGCTGCCACAACCGGATCGCCTCCGGATCGGGCAGCGGGGTGAACTTGTAGAACAGCACGATCTTCGGAACCGCCACCTCAGGGCACCCCCGCACCGTGCAGCTCGTGCAGATCCTCGGCGCTCAACCCCTCCAGCGTCGATCGGAACACGCGCCGCTCCGATCCGGGCACATCCACCAGCGACGGCACCACCAGCACCGTGCACCCGGCCGCATCCGCCGCGGCCGCCCCGGTCGGGGAATCCTCCACCGCCAGGCACTGCGCCGGATCCAGACCGAGCAGCTCCGCCGCCCGCCGGTAGGGCGCCGGATCGGGTTTGCCGGCCGGCACCTCGTCGCCGCACACCGAATGATCGAAATGCTCACGACCGAGGGTCGCGAGGGCCACCTCGCACAACGCCCGCTCGGTGTTGGTCACCAGCACCGACCCCAGGCCCGCCTCGCGCACCGTACGCAACGCGGCCTGCGCGCCGGGCCGCCACGTCAGTCCGTCGGCGAACAACCGGCCCATGTACTCGGTCAGCCACGCCGCCGCAGCCGCCGCCTCGTCCGGGGTCGGATCCAGACCCAACCCGGTGAAAGTGCGCAGCACCGCCAGATCCATCGGACCCCCGATCGTGGAGATGCGGGTCTCCTCACTCATCGGCCCACCGAGATGCAACGACAACTCGCGCATCCCGATGTCCCACAAGCGTTCAGATTCGAGCAGGGTGCCGTCCATATCCCACAGCACCGCCCGCAGCACACCGGCCCGCACCGCGAGCGGCGCCTCCACCCGATCAGACGCCTCCACCCGATCAGACATTGAAGTACTTCGCCTCCGGGTGGTGCAGCACGAACGCATCCGTCGACTGCTCGGGATGCAACTGCAGCTCCTCCGACAACTCCACCCCGATCCGCTCGGGTTCGAGCAACTCGACCAGCTTGATCCGATCCTCGAGATTCGGGCACGCCCCGTACCCGAACGCGAACCGGGCGCCGCGATAGGCGAGCTTGAAATACTCCGCGACCTCCTCCGGATCCTCGTCCGCAGCCGTGCCACCCCCGGCGAACGCCAACTCCTGCCGCACCCGCCGATGCCAGTACTCGGCCAACGCCTCGGTCAACTGCACACCGATGCCGTGCACCTCGAGATAATCCCGGTACGAATTCGACGCGAACAACTCGTTCGCGAAATCCGCGATCGGCTGGCCCATCGTCACCAGCTGGAACGGCCACACATCCACCTGCCCCGACGCGAGCGCATCCTCCCGCGACCGCACGAAATCGGCGATGCACAGGAACCGCGAACGCTGCTGCCGCGGGAAGGTGAACCGGTAACGCTCCGGAGCATCCGGACGCGGCTCGGTCAGCACCACCACGTCGTCACCCTCCGACACCGCCGGGAAATAGCCGTACACCACCGCCGCGTGCTGCAGGATGCCCTCGGTCGCCAACCGATCCAACCAGTACCGCAACCGCGGCCGGCCCTCGGTCTCCACCAGCTCTTCATAGCTCGGGCCCTCACCGCCCCGCTGACCACGCAGCCCCCACTGCCCGAGGAACAACGCCCGCTCGTCGACCAGCGCCGCATAGTCGGCCAACGGAATGCCCTTGATCACCCGGGTACCCCAGAACGGCGGCGTGGGCACCGGCAGATCCTTCGCGACATCGCTGCGCTCGGGGATCTCCGCCGGCGTCTCGGCGGCCTTGCGCTTCTCCGCGATCCGCTTGCTGCGCTCGTGCCGTTCCTTGCGCTCGGCGGCCTTGCGGGCCGCCTCGATCGCCTCCGGACTGTCCGGCGCCGGCGCCTCACCGCGCTTCTCCGCCATCACCCGATCCATCAGCGACAGACCCTCGAACGCGTCGCGTGCATACGACACCTTGCCCTCGTAGACCTCCGCCAGATCATTCTCGACATAACTGCGGGTCAGCGCCGCACCACCGAGCAACACCGGGAACTGCTCCGCGACCCCACGAGAGTTGAGCTCCTCGAGGTTCTCCTTCATCACCACCGTGGACTTCACCAGCAGCCCCGACATGCCGATCACATCGGCACGCTTGTCGACCGCCGCATCCAGGATCGTCGCGATCGGCTGCTTGATGCCGAGGTTGACCACCTCGTAGCCGTTGTTCGACAGGATGATATCGACGAGATTCTTGCCGATGTCGTGCACATCGCCCTTCACGGTCGCCAGCACGATCCGGCCCTTGCCCTCGTCGCCCGTCGACTCCATGTGCGGCTCCAGGAACGCCACCGCGGTCTTCATCACCTCGGCGGACTGCAACACGAACGGCAACTGCATCTGCCCGGACCCGAACAGATCACCGACCGTCTTCATGCCCGACAACAACGTGTCGTTGATGATCGCCAACGGCGGGGTGGTCTTCATCGCCTCCGCCAGATCGTCCTCGAGACCGTTGCGCTCACCGTCGACGATGCGCCGCTCCAGCCGCTCGAACAGCGGCAGCGCCGCCAGCTCCTGCGCCCGCGACTCGCGTGCCGACGCCGCCGACACCCCCTCGAACAGCTCCATCAGCTTCTGCAGCGGGTCGTAACCCTCACGGCGCCGGTCGTACACCAGATCCAGCGCAACCTGCCGCTGCTCCTCCGGGATCCGCGCCATCGGCAGGATCTTCGACGCGTGCACGATCGCCGTGTCCAGCCCGGCCTCGGTGCACTCGTGCAGAAACACCGAATTCAGCACCTGCCGCGCCGCCGGATTCAGACCGAACGACACATTCGAGATGCCCAGGGTGAAGTGCACCTCCGGATGCGCCTCGTGGAGGCGGCGGATCGCCTCGATCGTCTCGATCGCGTCGCGCCGCACCTCCTCCTGACCCGTCGAGATCGGGAAGGTCAACGCGTCGACGATGATGTCCTGCGGCGACAGACCCCACGTGCCGGTCAGGTCCGCGATCAACCGCTCGGCGATGCGCACCTTGTGTTCGGCGGTCCGGGCCTGGCCTTCCTCGTCGATCGTCAACGCGACCACCGCCGCGCCGTGCTCGACGACGTGCTCCATGATCCGCTGGAACCGCGAACCCGGACCGTCACCGTCCTCGTAGTTCACCGAGTTCACCGCACAGCGACCACCGAGATGCTCGAGACCGGCCCGGATCACCTCCGGCTCCGTCGAGTCGATCATGATCGGCAGCGTCGACGACGTCGCGAACCGCGACGCCAGCTCCGCCATGTCCGCAGCCCCGTCGCGCCCGACGTAGTCGACGTTCAGATCCAGCATGTGCGCACCGTCGCGGATCTGATCCTTCGCGATATCCAGGCACTTCTGCCAATCCGCGGCAAGCATCGCCTCACGGAACGCCTTCGACCCGTTCGTGTTGGTGCGCTCACCGATCATCAGGATCGACGCATCCTGCTCGAACGGCACCGAGGTGTACAGCGACGCCACACCCGGCTCCGGCTGCGGGGCGCGCGGCGCCGGCTGCACCCCGCGCACCGCCTCGGCGACCTGCCGGATGTGCTCGGGAGTGGTGCCGCAGCAACCGCCGACGAAGGTCAGACCGTACTCGCGGACGAACCCGGCCAAGGCCTCGGCGAGCTCCCCCGGCTGCAGCGGGTACTCGGCGCCGTTCGCACCCAGCACCGGCAGACCGGCATTCGGCATCACCGACACCGGGATCGTCGCGTGCTGCGAGAGGTACCGCAGGTGCTCGGTCATCTCCGCCGGACCGGTCGCGCAGTTCAAGCCGATCAGGTCGATACCGAGGGGTTCGAGAGCGGTCAGCGCGGCGCCGATCTCGGAGCCGAGCAACATCGTGCCGGTCGTCTCCACCGTCACGTGCACGACGATCGGGATCCGCCGGCCCGCCCGCTCCATCGCGCGCTTGCTGCCGATGATCGCGGCCTTCGCCTGCAGCAGGTCCTGGCAGGTCTCCACCAGGATCGCATCGGCACCGCCGTCGAGCATGCCCAGCGCCGCCTCACCGTAGGCGTCGCGCAGCGCCGCGAACGGCGCATGGCCGAGGGTGGGCAGCTTCGTACCCGGGCCCATCGACCCGATCACCATGCGGGCCATGCCGTCGGCGCCGGGACCCATCTCGTCGGCGACCTCACGCGCGAGGCGCGTACCACGTTCGGACAGGTCACGGATCCGGTCGGCGATGTCGTAGTCGGCGAGATTGGGCAGGTTGCAGCCGAAGGTGTTCGTCGAGACGACGTCGGCGCCGGCCTCGAAGTACGCCCGGTGGATCCCACGGATCACATCGGGACGAGATTCGTTGAGGATCTCGTTGCACCCCTCCAAACCGCGGAAGTCGTCGAGCGACAGATCCGCGGCCTGCAACATGGTGCCCATCGCCCCGTCTCCGATGACAACGCGCTGGCTCAGCGCATCGAGCAGGACAGAATGAAGTGGGGTGGACATGCCCCACAGACTAGTGGGCGCCCGGAACGGGCCGGGTCGTAGGCTGGACGAGTGAGTGCACCCGAGTATCCCGAGACCCCGGACCAGGACGTCCCCGTCCTGCGCGATCCGGTGCTCGTCGCCGCCTTCGAGGGGTGGAACGACGCCGGCGACGCGGCCAGCGGCGCCGTCGAGCACCTCGAGCTGATCTGGGACGCCGAGCCCTTCGCCGAGCTGGACTCCGAGGAGTACTACGACTACCAGGTCAACCGGCCACAGGTACGCCTCGTCGACGGCGTCACCCGCGAGATCGACTGGCCGACCACCCGACTGTCGCTGTGTTCCCCACCCGGCAGCGACCGCGACGTCGTTCTCCTGCACGGCATCGAACCGAGCATGCGCTGGCGCAGCTTCTGCGACGCCATCATCGAACTCGTCGACGAATTCGAGGTCCACACGGTCGTGTTGCTCGGCGCGCTGCTCGCCGACACCCCGCACACCCGCCCGGTCCCGGTCACCGGCACCGCCTACAGCTCCGAGGCCGCCGAACGCTTCAAGCTGCAGACCTCCCGCTACGAAGGGCCCACCGGCATCACCGGGGTACTGCAGGACGCCTTCGTGCGCGCGGGCATCCCCGCGGTGTCGTTCTGGGCGGCGGTCCCCCACTACGTGTCCAACCCGCCCAACCCCAAGGCCACCGTCGCGCTGCTACGCCGGGTCGAGGACGTCCTCGACCTCGAGGTGCCCCTCGGCGAACTCCCGCTCCTCGCCGAGGAATGGGAACAGACCGTCACCGACATGATCGACGACGACGAGGAGATCGCCGAATACGTGCGCACCCTCGAGGAGCGCGGCGACGCCGAGGCAGAGGAGGACATCTCCGAGGTCATCGCCAAGATCGACGGCGACGCCCTCGCCGCCGAGTTCGAACGCTATCTGCGGCGACGGGGTCCCGGCGGCTTCAACAGGTGAGCGGTCCGCGCGAACCGCTGCAGCGCACGGCGCTGTACGCGGGTGGATTCCTCGGTCCGTTCGGCGGCAGCGTCGTCGTGTCGATGCTCCCCGAGATCGGCGCCGACACGGGCGTGTCCACCGGTACCGCCGCGACGACGGTCACCGCCTACCTCGGCGTGTTCGCCGCCGCGATGCTGTTCTCCGGCACCCTCGGCGCACGCTGGGGTCGGGTCCGCACCGTCCGCACCGCCTACCTCGTGTACGCCGTGGTCTCGATCGCCGCAGCTCTGGCACCGACCTTCTCGCTACTGATCGGCACCCGCATGCTGCAGGGCGCTGCCAACGCGTTCACGACGCCGCTGTTGCTCGCGGCACTGGCCGTCATCACCCCCAAGGACAGGCTCGGGCGCGCACTCGGGTTGTTCGGGGCCATGCAGGCCGCCGGCCAGACCGTCGCTCCCCTGATCGGTGGGCTCGCCGCCGAGGTGAGCTGGCGGTGGGCGTTCGTCGTGCTCGCCGGTGCCGCGCTGCTCCTGGCGCTCGCCGGGCTGCCCGCTTCGGTGCGCGACGACCCCTCCGGTCCCGACCGGGTCCGCCTACGCGACGCCGTGACTCCGCGCGTCCTGCGCATCGGCCTCGTCGCACTCCTCGGCTGGGCCGCTCTCGGTGGGCTCGGGTTCCTCCTCGCCTTCCGCGTCGAGGACGAGTTCGGGTTGTCCCCGGCCGGACGCGGTGTGGTACTCACCGTGTTCGGTCTCGCCGGAATCATCAGCTCCCGGCCGGTCGGGATGCTCATCGACCGTGTCGGGGCCCGCGCGATCGTGCTCGCCGGTGCGGTGAGCGGCGCCGCACTGGTCGCTGTCGTCGGTACCGTCCCGTGGCTCGTCGTGCTCGGTGTCGCGTGGTTCCTGGCGGGCATCGCCTCGCAGTTCATCCTCGTGGGGGTCAATGCCGCGGTGCTCGGCGGGCCCGGTGGCAATCGTGGTGGTGCGGTGTCGGTAGTACAGGCCTTCCGTTTCGGCGGGGCGGCCTTCTCCCCTCTTCTGTTGACCCCGGTGTACGGCGCCGACCCGGTGCTCGCCTTCCTGCTGCCCGCCGCACTGCTCGGCGGGCTCGTCCCCCTCCTCATGACGCGGCGATCGGACGCACCGGGCCGTTGACCCCGGCCCGCTTCGGTGCGGGTGATCTGTTCGTAGGTGAGTTCCTGATGGTGGTGATTGTTGCGAGAGGGAGTGATATTCTGTTTTTCTATGGTTTCCGTATTGTTCAGAATATTTTTGTGGGTTTCTCGCACCCATCGCCTTGCCTCGTCGGGCCACCCGTGTGCCCGACTCGTCGGTGTAGCCGAGACGGTGCGCCTCCCTTTCCCCGGGCCCGGCTTCAGCAGCTCCCCGCTATCGGGCCGAAGGTCTCGGCCACGATCGCCCGCTACGAAGCCTCCTCCTCCCCCAGTCGTCACCGGAGGGTGCGCACACTCGAACCCGGCTCCGCGGCCACCTGATGCCGGGTGAGATCCTCGGCCGGGCGGCGCAACAACACTTCACGCGCCCGGGCGGGCATGAAGCGCTGAACACCGACGAGACCGCGCGAGCGGCGGCCTGCCGCCGGCGCACCGAGACGCCCACCCTGCCGGCGACAGGGCAGACCCCGGCGGCGGAGAACTCGTCCGGCAGCACACGTTGATCCGGCGCGCGCTGCCGGACCGCCTCAGTCTCCGGTCGGCAGCGCGCGCAGCGAGCGCACAGTGGCGTCGACGGCACGGGCCGCTTCGGCGCCCTTCTTGACGAAGTGCCGCGTGAAGTACTCGACGTGCTCGTCGTGCTCATGGAAGTTGTGCGGGGTGAGTACGACGGAGAAGACCGGGACATCGGTGTCGAGCTGGACCCGCATCAGCCCGTCGATCACCGCGGTGGCGACGAAATCGTGCCGGTAGATGCCGCCGTCGACGACCAACCCGGCAGCGACGATCGCGTCGTACTGCCCGGTCTTCGCCAACCGCTTCGCATGCAACGGGATCTCGAATGCGCCGGGGACCTCGAAGAAGTCCAGCGCATCCTGCAAGACCCCGAGACGGGTGATCTCGTCGGTGAACCCCGTGCGGGCCTGATCGACGATGTTGCGGTGCCAGGTCGCCTGAACGAACGCGATGCGCCCGGTGATTTCGGTCATGGTCACGAAACTAGCGCATGCCCCGTCACGGTTCGCGGTGCGGGAGGGGCGGTGTTCCGTCCCCTGAGATTTCGTTTATTTTTCTTTTCCGTCATGCACAGAGTGACTAACGTGGTGGATGTGACACAGCCGGCTTCCGCCCCCGAGAACCCGATCGGTCCCCGCCCCGAGCGGTACATCGACATCTACCGCCGCGCCACCGCCCGCCTCGAGGCATGCCTGCCGCTCGGCTGGTCGCTGTCCAACGACCGCCCCCGCTCCCCCGGCGCACCCACCCGGATGCTCGTCACCGCCCCCGACGGCGACACCGTGTCCTTCTCGGTCGTCACGTCCCGCGGTGTGCTCTCCGGTGACGTCGCCCGCATCGCCGCCGACCTGTCGGACGCCGACCGCGGCTTCGTGTGCGCCCACTATCTGTCCGATCCGGTGCGACGCCAGCTCGACCGGCACGGCATCTCCTACGCCGACGCGACCGGCAACCTCTGCCTCGTCGCGAACCGCCCGGCGGTGTGGGTCCGCGATCGCGGGGCCGACGCCGATCCGTGGCGCGGCCCGGGTCGCCCGTCCGGGGTGCTCACCGGCGAGCCGTCCGACCGGGTGGTGCGGGCGCTCGCCGACCACGTCGGGGAGATCTCCGTCCCGGAGCTGATCAAGCTGTCCGGCGCATCGACCGGCGCGACCTACCGCGTCGTCGAGGTGCTCGTCGAACGCGAACTCGTACGCCGGGTGCCCCGCGGTCCGATCGTGGATGTGCGGTGGGAACCGATGCTCCGCGCCTGGGCGGCCGAACGGAAGGTGTGCCCGGTCCGGCGGTTCACCGCCCCCGACGGCGTCACCTCGACCCGCGCGCGACTCGCCGAACGCATCGACATCCCCTACGCCCTGACCGGGGTCGGCGCCACCGACTACTCCGCACCGGCGCTGCTCGAGCTCTACGCCGACGATCCCGACGACTTCGCGGACGGTCTCGGTCTGCGCCCGGTCGAGCACGGCGGTGATGTGGTGGTGGCGATCCCCTGGTCGCCGGTGGTTTTCGAACGGATGGACCGCCGCGGCGGACTGCGTCACGCGGCAATTTCGCACGTCTACGCCGACCTGCTCGCAGGTCCCTTCCGCAACGACGATGCCGCCGAGCACGTCCGCTCCCGGCTCACCGCGGACGAGCACTGGCGGCGCCCGATCCGCTGACCGTCCCTTCCGGCCGCTCCCCTCCCCGGATCCCGGCCGAGCTTTCCGATCTTTGTGTACGGTGCGAACCATGACGGGTCGCCGCGACGACAGGAGTACCCACCAGATGACCGCGCCGCGCACCGTGGAGGATCTACCGTCCGCACTCGACGATGCGGCCCTGGCCGACCGTCTCGCCGGTCGCCGTCCCGCGGTCTTCCTCGATTACGACGGTGTGCTCACCCCGATCGTCGCCCGTCCGGAGGACGCGGTGTGGTCGGATTCGATGCGCCGCACCGTCCGTGAACTCGCCGACCGCGTGTCGGTGTGCATCGTCACCGGCCGCGACCGCGACGTCGTCCAGCAGCTCATGGGCGTCGACGATCTCGTCGTCGCAGGCAGCCACGGATTCGACATCTGGAGCCCTACCGACGGGCAGATCGGCCACGACGTCCTCGACGACTTCACCGACCTCATCGTCGAGACCACCGACACCCTGCGCACACGCCTGGACGGTCTCGACGGTGTCGGCATCGAACCGAAACGCGCCTCGGTCGCCGTGCACTACCGGCAGGCCGCCCCCGAGGTGCACGACCGGGTGGGTGCGATCGTCGACGCGCTGCTGCGGGAGAACCCCGATCGCCTCGCGGTGGTGCCGGGCAAGATGGTCTACGAACTCAAACCGGCGGTGGACTGGAACAAGGGCAAGGCGGTCCTGCACCTGATCGAGGTCCTCGGTCTGGCCTCCGACGACGTCGTGCCGCTCTATCTCGGCGACGACATCACCGACGAGGACGCCTTCCGGGCGCTGCGCGGCCGCGGTATCGGGATCCTCGTCGGCAGCCCCGACGACCCGGAGATGGCCGGTCGCCGCACCGACGCCGAGTTCGTGCTGGCCTCCGTCGACGACGTCGAACGCTTCCTGTCGGCCCTGGGTAGATGAAAGCGCCGCCGGGTGAGAGCACCGCCGGACAGTACGTGCCGACTACGACCCGCCAGGAGGTTCGCGTGTACGACCCGGAGTTCACGCTCGACTACGACGGTTTCGATCCCGACGATGAACGCCTGCGCGAGGCCCTGACGTCGACGGGAAACGGCTACTTCTGTTCGCGGGGCACCGCGGAGTGGGAGGACATGGGCGAGGCCCACTATCCGGGGACGTACGCGCACCGCTGCTACAACCGCGAGACCACCATCATGGGCGGGAGCCCGGTCCTCAACGAGGATCTGGTCAATCTCCCGAACTGGCTCGTGCTGAAGCTGCGCATCGACGGTGGGGAGGCGATCCGCCTGGCGCAGGTGGAGATCCTGGCGTACCGGCACATCTACGACATCCGCACGGCCACCGTCGCCCGCGAGCTCCGGTTCCGTGATCGGCACGGCCGCGAGACCTCGCTGCGCAGCAGACGTTTCGTGAGCATGGAACATCCGAACCAGGGCGCGCTCGAATGGTCGCTGACCCCGGAGAACTGGTCGGGGCGGGTCGAGATCGTCACCGCCCTCGACGGGCGGGTCTCCAACCGCGCCGTGGCCCGCTACCGCGATCTCGAGGCCCGGCACCTCGATCCGGTCTCGCCGCGCACCTACGGTCCCGAGACGATCGCCTTGAAGGTGCAGATCCGCCAGTCCGACACCTATATCGCCCAGGCCGCACGGACCCGGGTGTTCCGGGAAGGTTCGGAAGGGGCGATGCTCGTCGATCGGGATCTGTACCAGATGGAGGACTACATCCAGCAGGTGCTCTCGTTCGACATCGCCGCGGGGTCGACGGTGCGGATCGAGAAGATGGTGGCGATGTTCACCTCCCGCGACGACGCGATCACCGAACCCCTCGCCTCGGCGGGCCGACACGTGCTGCGCTATCCGGATTTCGCCGAGGCGTACGACGAGCACGTCGCGGCCTGGGACGAGTTGTGGGACATCTGCGACATCCGGCTGCCGCGGGAGCCGCGGGCGCAGTTGCTGCTCCGCCTGCACGTCTCGCATGTGCTGCAGGTCTGTTCGCGACACACCTCACGTCTCGACGCCGGGGTGCCGGCGCGCGGACTCAACGGCGAGGCCTATCGCGGGCACGTGTTCTGGGACGAGATGTTCGTCTATCCCTTCCTGAACATGCGGGTCCCCGAGATCACGAAAGGGCTGATCCTCTACCGCTACCGGCGGCTCGGTGAGGCGCAGGCCGCGGCGAGCGAGGCCGGTTACCGGGGCGCGATGTTCCCCTGGCAGAGCGGCAGCGACGGCACGGAGGAGACGCAGACGGTGCATCTCAATCCGATGTCGGGGCAGTGGGATCCGGATCTGAGCCGCAACCAGCGGCACGTCAGTGCGGCGATCTTCTACAACGTGTGGCACTACTACCGGGCCACCGACGACGTCGACTTCCTCGCCGACTACGGCGCCGAGATGATGCTCGAGATCGCCCGTTTCTGGGCGTCGATCGCGCACTACAACCCCGACCGGGATCGCTACGAGATCCACGGGGTGATGGGCCCGGACGAATTCCACGAACGGTATCCGGGTGCCCGCGAGGCCGGCCTGCGCAACAACGCGTACACGAACGTGATGGCAGCGTGGATCGCGGCGCGGGCCCTCGACGTCTTCGAGGTGCTCTCGAAGAGCCGGCGCACCGCGCTGCGGGCCCGGCTGCGCGTCAGCGACGCGGAACTGCGCACCTGGTCGGAGATGAGTCGCAAGATGTTCGTGCCCTATCACGACGGGGTGATCAGCCAGTTCGAAGGTTACGAGGACCTCGAGGAACTCGACTGGGAGCACTACCGCACCGAGTACGGGAACATCGGGCGGATGGACCGCATCCTGCGCGCCGAGGGACGCGACCCGGATGCCTACAAGGTCGCCAAACAGGCCGACACGGTGATGTTGTTCTTCCTGTTCGACGACGCCGAACTGCGGCAGGTGTTCGAGCAGCTCGGCTGTCCCTACGATCGCGATCTGGTGCGCCGCACCGTCGACTACTACGACCGGCGCACCTCGCACGGTTCGACGCTCAGTCACGTGACGTTCGCCGGTGTGCTCGCCACCTTCGATCCACAGTCGTCGTGGCTGCGGTTCAAGCTCGCGCTCGAGAGCGACGTGAGCGACCTGCAGGGCGGCACCACCAAGGAGGGAATCCACATGGGGGTCATGGGCGGCACCCTCGATCTGGTGCAGCGCTATTACGTCGGTGCCCGCGCCTACGGCGACGTACTCGTCTTCCGGCCCAAGCTGATCTCCCACCTCGACGGCGTGTCCTACTCCATGCGGTATCGCGGCACTCCCCTGCGGGTGCGGATCGACGGCGACAAATTGTCGGTGCGCGCCGAGACGGAGGGTTTCCGGGTTCCGGTGCGGATCGCGGTCGAGGGTGAACTCGTCGAGCTCGGCCCGGGCGACTCGCACGAGTTCCGGCTCGCCGCCGTCCCGGCCTGACCACAGGAGGACATCATGGCCGAGACACGCTCGAGATTCCGCGCGGTGATCTTCGACGTCGACGGGGTTCTCGTCGACTCACCGCACGAGACGGCCTGGCGGGAAGCATTGGCCGAGTTGATGACCGGTGACTGGAAGGATCTGCGACCCGAGACCTCCTGGGAGGAGGACGCATTCACCGCCGCCGTGTACCGGCAGGTGCTGTCGGGCCGGCCGCGGATGGACGGTGCCCGCGCCGCCCTCGAGCACTTCGCGGTACCGGACGCCGACCGTCGCGCCGTCGAGTACGCCGACCGCAAACAGACCCGGTTGCTGCAGCTGATCGACGAACGGCGATTCCACGCCTACGACGACGGGGTGCGCTTCGTCGCCGCGGTGCAGGCTGCGGGCATCGCGGTGGCAGCCGCGTCGTCATCGAGGAACGCCGCTCTGTTTCTGCGGGCGATCCCCGCCCCCGACCGGCCGGGCGAGACGCTGCTCGACCGGTTCGACGCGGATCTGTCGGGACGCCCGGTCGCCCACGGCAAACCCGACCCGGACTTGTTCCTCACCGCCGCGAGCGCACTCGACGTGCCCGCCGCCGAGTGCGTGGTGGTCGAGGACGCGATCAGCGGGGTGCAGGCGGCGAAGGCCGGCGGTATGTGGGCGCTCGGGGTAGCACGCTTCGGCGACACCGACGACCTCGAGGACGCCGGCGCCGATCTGGTGGTGACCTCCCTCGACGAGGTCGATCTCGCCGCCTTCACGGCCGGTCGGCTCACCCGCCGCGGCGCGGTGTGACGTTCAGTCGATTCCGACCCCCTGCCAGTGCCAGTCGGTGATCACCGGCATGTCCTCACCGTGGGTGCGCACGTAGCGGGTGTGTTCGGCGAGGATGTTCTCGAGTTCGTCACGGGCGTGCCCGGCGATCGGCCGGATCCTCTCGACGCGGTCCAGGACGTCGAGGGCGAGGTGGTAGCGGTCGATGCGGTTGAGCACGCACATGTCGAACGGCGTGGTGGTGGTGCCCTCCTCGATGTATCCGTGGACGTGGAAGTTCTCGTGGTTGGTGCGCCGGTAGACGAGGCGGTGGATCAGCCACGGATAACCGTGGTAGGCGAAGACCACCGGCCTGTCGGTGGTGAACAACGCGTCGAAGTGCGCGTCGGGCAGGCCGTGCGGATGCGCCCGATCATCCTGCAGGCGCATGAGGTCGACGACGTTGACCACCCGGATCCGCAGGTCGGGAAAGCGGCGGTGCAGGATGTCGACGGCCGCAAGGGTTTCCGTCGTGGGGATGTCCCCGGCGCAGGCGAGCACCACATCCGGCTCGGCGTCCCGGTCGGTCGAGGCCCACTGCCAGATTCCGATACCCTTGCGGCAGTGGGTCATCGCGTCGTCGATGTCGAGAAACTGCACGGCGGGTTGCTTACCCGCGACGATCACGTTGATGTATTGGCGGGTGCGCAGGCAGTGGTCGGCCACCGAGAGCAGGGTGTTGGCGTCCGGCGGCAGATACACGCGCACCACCTCGGGTTTCTTGTTGACGACGTGGTCGATGAAACCGGGGTCCTGGTGCGAGAAGCCGTTGTGATCCTGTCGCCACACGTGTGAGGTGAGCAGGTAGTTCAGCGACGGAATCGGCCGGCGCCACCGGATACGGTTGGTGGTGAGGAGCCATTTCGCGTGCTGGTTGACCATCGAGTCGACCAGATGCGCGAAAGCCTCGTAGCTGGAGAACAATCCGTGCCGTCCGGTGAGCAGGTAGCCCTCGAGCCAGCCTTGGCAGGTGTGTTCGGACAGGATCTCCATGACCCGGCCGTCGGGGGCGAGACGGTCGTCGCCCGGGTCGATGCGTGCGTTCCAGGTGCGGTCGGTGGCGTCGAGGACGGCGTCGAGGCGGTTGGAGTTGTTCTCGTCCGGGGCGAACACGCGGAAGTTCTCGTCGTTGCGCCGCATGATGTCGCGCAGGAAGGTGCCGAGGACTCGGGTGGCTTCGGCGGTGGCGGTGGCCGGTTCGGGGACGTCGACGGCGTAGTCGCGGAAGTCGGGCAGGACCAGATCGCGCAGCACCGCTCCCCCGTTGGTGTGTGGGTTGGCGCTCATCCGCCGTGTGCCGCGCGGTGCCAGATCGCGCAGGGCCGCGACGGGAGCGCCGTCGTCGTCGAACAACTCGTGGGGCCGATAGCTGCGCAGCCAGGCTTCGAGATCACGGCGGTGATGCTCGTCGCCACGGGGATCGCCGATGGGCACCTGGTGGGCGCGCCACGTGCCCTCGACCGGTGCGCCGTCGACCTCCACCGGGCCGGTCCAGCCCTTCGGGGAGCGAAGCACGATCATCGGCCAGGCCGGGCGGGTCGCGTCGCCGGTGCTGCGGGCGGTCTGCCGGATCTCGGAGATCCGATCGAGCGCCCGATCGAGGGCTGCGGCGAACCGCCGGTGCATGTCGGTGGGATCGTCGCCGGCGACGACGATCGGTTCGTGCCCGTAGCCGCGCAGCAGCGAGATCAGTTCGTCCTCTCCGATGCGGGCGAGCACCGTCGGGTTGGCGATCTTGAAACCGTTGAGATGCAGGATCGGCAGCACGGCGCCGTCGCGTCGCGGGTCGACGAATTTCGTCGAATGCCAGCTCGCGGCGAGCGGCCCGGTCTCTGCTTCACCGTCGCCGACGACCGCGGCGACGATCAGATCGGGATTGTCGAAGGCCGCGCCGTAGGCGTGCGAGAGGGAATAACCGAGTTCGCCGCCCTCGTGGATCGACCCGGGTGTCTCGGGGGCGACGTGGCTGGGAATGCCGCCGGGGAACGAGAACTGGCGGAACAGGCGCCGCATGCCGTCCTCGTCGCGGGAGACGTCCGGGTAGACCTCGCTGTAGGTGCCTTCGAGCCACGCCGCGGCCACCGGTCCGGGTCCGCCGTGGCCGGGACCCATGACGTACATCATGTCCAGATCGCGGGCGGTGATCGCGCGGTTGAGGTGCGCGTACACGAAGTTCAGGCCCGGTGTGGTGCCCCAGTGCCCGAGCAGGCGCGGTTTGATGTGTTCGGGCCGCAACGGTTCGCGCAGCAGCGGGTTGTCCATGAGGTAGATCTGTCCGACGGACAGGTAGTTCGCGGCCCGCCACCACGCGTCGAGCGTGTCGAACTCCGGATCGATCGCGGGCCCCGGCTCGGAGGCTGCGTCGGAACTGATCTGCGGGGTGCGAAGTGACATCGGATTCCTCGTCGTCGGCGACCGGGGTGCTCGTTGCAGCGGTACCCATCCGGCGACGGGCTCACTCGCCCCGTCGCCGCACCATCTCGCCGATCCAGCTCGGCGCGTAGGGCGACGTGCAGCCCGGCGAGGTGGGATAGTCCTTCAGTACCTCGAGGCGTTCGCCGATGTCGAGCGCGCGGGCGCGGTGGTCGGGGTGTTCGATGCCGATCTGCGCCAGGCACGTGTTCATCGCCCACTGCAGACGCTCCGGGGCGTCGCGCATCTGCGCGTCGATGGTGTCGAGCAGGCCGGACAGGTCGAGCCCGTCGGCATCCTTGACGGCGCGGTCGGCGGTGAGCGCCCAGCCGGCGCTCGCGACGATCGGATCGGGGTCGGTCATCCACCGTGCCCGCAGCTCCTCGGCATGCGGGTTCTTCTTCACGACGTAGTTGACGAACCAGTCGTGCACCTTCGGGGTGCCGGTCTCACGGACCATCGCGTCGAGCTCGTCGACGGTGAACGCAGTGGGGCGGCAGATCAGCAAGGCGAGCAGGCGGGCGGCGGTGTCGCCGGTGGCCCAGAGTTGCTGTGCGAGCTCGTGCTGCGTTTTCACCCGCTTGGCGACGGAACGCAAGGCACTGAGGTTCACGCCGTGATCGTCGCCGTGCTTCTCGTTGACCGCACGGATCTTCGGGTCGTCGAGCGCGGCGAGTTCGGAGAGCAGCTCGTCGACGGTCGGAGCGTCCGTTGTCGTCTGTGCCACCGCGATCTCCTGTCCGTGTGTCGGTCGCGCCTCAGCCTACGAGCGCTGGCCCACAGTCTGGGTCGGTTCACGCTCGATCCGGGTGGGTTCGGCCCCGCCGAGCGGGGTCGGATCCACCGAAGTTCTTTCGCGACGTGGTTACAGCCCGAGCCGAGTGACGGCGTTGCCGACGAGACCGGCGTGGTGGCGGCTGTACAACGCGACCATCCGTTCGTCCGCGTGCCCGGTCTGCGTCATGATCGTCTGTGTGGTCGCGCCGCCGCGCACCGCCTGGGTGACGAACCCGGCCCGCAGGCTGTGCCCACCGAGGGTCGCGACGAGGTCGTCGCTGAAGCCGGCGCGACGGGCGCGGCGCTGGATCATCGAGTGCACGGACTGTCCGGACAGGGCCGTCGCGCCCACGGCGCCGCTGCGGTGCACCGGGCGGAACAGGGGCCGGTCGCCGTCCTGCGGGCGCCCGGCCGCCAGGCCCCGGCAGCAGTGCTCGGCCGGGTCGGGCGCGGCGGTGCCCAGCAGGTCGACGACCGCGTCGCGTCCGGACTCGTCCCACGCGTCGAGTACCTCTCGCCAGCGTCGATACGCGCACACCGGGCAGGTGTGCGGATCCGATCCGTACGGCAGGGTGACGGTGCGGCCGCGGGCGCTGCGGTCGGTCTTGGACCGGCGGACCGTCACGTACAGCCCGTCGGCGCGGTGCGGGATTACGTCGGAGACGACGAGCCCGGTCAGCTCGGAGCGGCGCAGCGCACCGGCCAGTCCCATGAGCAGCAATGCCGAGTCGCGGCGTTCGGCGACGCGGTCGGCCCACCCGGCGTCGGCCGCGTCGGTGCGCATTGCGGTGAGGATGGTGCGGATGTCGTCGGTGAGCAGCGGGGTGCGCCGCGCCGGCGGGGTGGCCCGATCACGCCGGATGCCACGCAGTAGATCCCGAACCGATTCGTGTCCACCGGGTTTCGGAAGTCCGGCCAACGCGTGCATCTTGTTGATGGTCGATACCCACCGCGACAGCGTCGACGGCGCGTACGCCCAGCGTCCGTCGGGGCGCAGTTCGGCGGCCTTCTCGGTGAGGAACCAGCTCAATTGCTCGGCGGTCGCCGGCATCGGACTGTGCCCGGTGCGTTCGCACCAGCGGGTGAAGATGGTCCAGTCGCCGAGTTGGGCGACGCGGGTGTTCTCCGAGGCCGCCTTCTCCCGCAGCCGCCGCATCGCGATGGCGACCGTGTCCGGTACCGCGGGTACCTCGGGGCGGGGCAGATCCGGGCTCGTCACGGCGTGGTGATCCTCTGGACACGCATGTCGCGGGCGAGGTGGTCGCGTTGTTCGATTACGAGGCGCCGCAGCGCGGCCGGGGCGTCGGTGTGGGCGTCGAGCCACGCGTCGACGGGGTCGAGGCTGTCGGCCGCCGGGAACAACCCGATGACGATGCGGCGGGCGATCTCGATGCTGCGGCCGCTCCAGGTCTCGTGGAGCACCGCGAAATAGTCGGTGTCGTAGGCGGAGATCAGGTCGCGGCGCTCCCCGGCACGGAACCCGGCGATGGTCGCATCGAGATGGTCGTTGGTGAGAGTGTGATCGGCGAGGATCGTCGCCCACGCATGCGCCTTGACCTCTGCGCGCGGACGAGAGGCGAGCGCGCGCAGGTGAGCGGTGCGTCCCGAGGCGGTGTCGTCGTTGCGCAGTTCCTCGTCGAGGTCGGCCTCGTCGGCGTCGCCGGTGGTCGTCAACGCCGCCCACCAGCTCCACCGCAGGTCGGGGTCGAGGCGCAGCCCCTCCGGCGGTGCGACGGTGCCGCACAGGATCGCCCGCAGGTCGGCGGCGTGCCGGTCGTCGACGCTCGCCGCGACACCGACCGCGCGGGCGAATGCCAGCTGGGCGTCGCTGCCGGGTGCGGCGCCGTGCAGCCCGTCCCACACCGCGTCCAGCCACCGACACCGCGCATCCGTCCGCCCCGCGGCGGGCACATAGTGCTCGACGGCGTGGGCCGCATTGGCGAGCACCGCGGTCAGCAGCGCGATGTCGGCCTCGTGCGGAGCGAACCGGGCGGCCATGGACAGATAGCGGTCGACGGCGAGTTCACCGTCGCGGGTGGCGTTCCACAGCGCCGACCACAGCAGTCCGCGCGTGAGCGGGTCGCGGACGCGGTCCAGGGAGGACTCGACCGTGTCGAGCGACCGCGCGTCGAGGCGGACCTTCGCGTAGGTGAGGTCGTCGTCGTTGAGCAGCACCAGCGCCGCCTCGGGCAGCTCGACGGGGGTGCGCTCGTCCGCGAGGTCGACCTCGACGCGGTGGGTACGTACGAGGTCGCCGGAGTCGTCGGGGTCGTAACAGCCGACGGCCAGGCGGTGCGGGCGCGGATCGCTCTGCACGATCTCGTACGAGTCCCCCGCCGCCTCGAGGTGCAGGGTGGACACGCCGGTGGTCTGCAGCCATGCCTGTGCCCACGACGACAGGTCGCGGCCGGAGGTGCTCGACAGCTCGACGAGCAGATCGTCGAGGGTGGTGTTCCCGAAGGCGTGGGTGCGGAAGTACCGGCGGGCACCCTCGAAGAAGGCGTCGCGGCCGACGTAGGCGACGAGCTGTTTGAGGACGCTCGCACCCTTGGCGTAGGTGATGCCGTCGAAGTTCAGCTTCGCGGCCTCGAGATCGACGATGTCGGCGACGATCGGATGGGTCGTGGGCAGCTGGTCCTGCAGGTACGCCCAAGCCTTGCGGCGGTTCGCGAAGGCAACCCAGGCGTCGGTGAACTCGGTGGCCTCGGCGCTGGTGAAGGCGCCCATGAAGTCGGCGAACGACTCCTTGAGCCACAGGTCGTCCCACCACTTCATGGTCACCAGGTCGCCGAACCACATGTGTGCCATCTCGTGGAGGATCGTGTTCGCGCGTCCCTGGTGCTGGGCGGCGGTCGCCGCGCCGCGGAAGACGTAGGCTTCGGTGAAGGTGACGCACCCGGGGTTCTCCATCGCGCCCAGGTTGTACTCGGGCACGAACACCTGGTCGTACTTGCCGAACGGATACGGATAGTCGAAGTGCTCGGCGTAGAAGTCCATGCCCTGCCGCGTGACCTCGATGATCTCGTCGGCGTCGAGATGCTCGGCGAGCGAGGCGCGGCACAGCACCCCCAGCGGCACCGTCAGCTCGTCGCGGCTCCACGACGACTCGACCCGGTGGTACGGACCGGCGACGATCGCGGTGATGTAGGTGGAGATCGGCTGGGTCGGCGCGAACGTCACGGTCTGCGTGTCGTCGCGCTGCACGGTGCGCTCGGCGGCCTCGTTCGACAGCACCTGCCATCGGCGCGGCGCGGTGACCACGAACGTGAACGGCGCCTTGAGGTCGGGCTGCTCGAAGCACGCGAAGACGCGGCGGGCGTCGGCCGGCTCGTACTGGGTGTAGAGGTAGGTTTCGCCGTCGACGGGGTCGACGAAGCGGTGCAGCCCCTCCCCGGACCGGCTGTAACGGCCGGTCGCGACGACGGTGACGACGTTGATCGCCTTCAGGCCACCGATCGCGATCCGAGCGCCGTCGTACACGACGGGCACGAGCTCGCCGTTGACGGTCACCGACTCGACGGAATCACCGATGAAATCGAGCCAGACCTCCTCGGTCGAGGCAGTGAATTCGAGCGTCGTGACCGTGGGGAATCCGGTGCGGCGGGCATCGACGGCACCCCGCAGGTCGAGTTCGACGCGGTAGGAGTGCACGTCGAGTGCGCGGGCGCGGGCGGCAGTTTCGGCACGGGTCAGATTCGCGGAGCTCACGAGTCCCGATCCTGCCACCACGCGCCCGGACTCGGCGGTATTAGCGGCTGTCGGGCACCGATCGCCTCCGCAGCCGGTGGCGCGGGACATCCGATGAGTCGTTCGAGATCTCCGCTGTCGGTGTCGAGCGCACCGACGGCGATGTCTGTGTCCGAGTCGGCGAGGACGGTGGCGAACTGTGCGGGCACTCCGGCGATCTCGAGGATCCTCGAGTGCTCCTCCTTCGGCAGATCCGTGTAGGTGACGGGCACGCCGACGATGCCGGAGTGGACCTCTGCCAGTTCGGTGTAGGTCGGTCGTCGACCGCCGAGTTCGTGGACGACACCGGCGTGTCCCCGTTCTCGTAGTTCTTCCGGCACCAGCCGTTGCGAAGGAACGCGTGGTCGATGTCGGAGCGGCGAGCCGTTCCTCGGTGGCCTCGTGTTCACCGGCGAGGATCAACGGGCTGGGGGGCGACGAGCAGAAGGGAGGTGTCGGTGATGAACGCGACGCTCGTGGTCTTCGCAGCGTCGATGATGTCGGTGTGCCGAGGTGGTCGCTGCTCCACTTCGCGGCCGGGCATGAGGAGCAACTCGTCGACATCGTCGCCGCGCAGGACGAGTACGACCGCACCCACTGATCCGGCGGGATCGATTCTCGCGATGCCGCCTGTTCGGTGGGGTGTCCTCCGTCGAACAGAACACCGCCCGACGGAGGACAGCTCGAGGGGCGTCACGTCCCATAGGGACGCCGCCGCGGACGAGAGCGAATCCGCTCCTCCGGACCCGGTTCGGGAATCGGAACCCGAATCGGTGGTCGCACCTCCCAGTGCACCGGGAAGTCCGCTTTACGACTCAGCAAGGGTGGCGCCGCGCCGGCAAGCGACAGGCTCACCGTGAGCTCGCCGGCATCGCACTCGATGAAGTCGACTGCGCCGTGCCGAAGCGAGATGCTGGTGTGTCCCATCGCGAAGACGACGTCGAAATCGAAGTCGACGCGCGCCGATTCCTGGTTCTCGACGAGCAACGCCACGTAGGCGGAGCGACGGACCGGGATCCGGTAGGGATCCTGAATGGTCGCGACCACCCGGCGACCCGGGTCCGCCCGGGTGGCTCGAGCCGCGCCCATCACCTCCTGTAGGGCTCCGAGTCCTTTCGCGAACAGCGGGCCGGGATCGTCGTCGAGAAGACTCAGGGCCGTGGCCAGGATCCGACTTTCGACGAGCTTCAGGGCCGCGCGGGGAAGACGCGCGCCGCGCGTCCCGTCCGCGAGTCCCCGGCGGGGGAGGTTCGACGTCATCTGCTCGGTCAGAGCGGCGTCGTCGGCGCGGTCGAACACCAGCGCTCGAAGGGTGGTGTGAGTCTCGACGGTGGTCATGACTCCTCCTGGTTCGAGATTCTCAGTTCGAGATGGATGGAGCGGGTAGGTAGTGGATCCTCTGGCATATCGACCACGACGGGTGTTGCGGCGAGCCGGGTTTCGAAGCGGGTGACGAGGTCGCGGCGCGATGTGTACCGCCGGTGGGCACGCGCGACCCGCACCATCAGGAACGTCCCGGCCAGTGCCGCGGCGAAGAGCAGCCATGCCTGGAAGTCCGTGACGACCGCCTTCGACTCCACATCGGCAGTCGACGGAGCCGGTAGCGGTGAGGGTGCCGGTGACTCTGATGGTGCCGGTGGAGCGAGCGGCGCCGACCCGACTTCGGATTCGGGTGGCGGCGCGGGTGGCGCGCTGTCGTCGGGTGCTCGACTCCGGCCTGCTTCGACCCCTGGGGTGGTAGGACCGGCCGGCGCAACTGTGTCCTCGACGGTGGTGGCTCCTGGTTGTTCCGACCGCAGCTGCAGAGATTCGAGGCGCTGCGGTGGGGATGGAGTCACCTCTGGTGTCCACGACGGCACAGAAGGCCGCGACCATGAAGGTGGAGTCCACTGCGGCGGCGTCCACGTAGGGGGTCGAGGGGGTGGCCACGAGAGGGTAGGAATCGGGATCCGCGGAATGACGACTTCGCCACCCGTTCCACCGGAACCGCGCTTCGAACCGGATCCATCGCTTCCCGACGTCCCTCCTTCGGTACCGGACTCGGTCTCTCCTCGGTCGGGCCCCGAACAGGTCGAACACGCATCGACTCCGGGTTTCTCCTGTGCTGCTGCGTGCATTGTGGACATCCCACCAACGAGAACCACTGCAAGGCAAAGCGTGAACAAGGCGCTGTGTCGGCGTGACGGTGTCATCATGGTTCCCTCCCTGCGTGACATCCACTTTCGCGTCGCTTCACGGGCAACTCGCGAGTAGAGCACTACGCGAATCGGCGAACACGGTGGCGCACGCGGTGGCCTGCGGGTCCCCACCGATGTTTCGATCGCTGCCGCACCGCCGTTCGACGTCCTGCTGATCTGGCACTGCATCCGTTCTCGCTCGTCGACCACGAACCGGCGTGCCGGGTCGCGCGACAGATGGACTACCGGTGGCAGGAATCCCCGGAACTCGACGGACCGGGACCGGCCGACCTCTGGTCGCAATGCAAAAATCCGCCCCCACCGGCCCGGACGTGGCTGACAGAATGGAGCAGCCGGTCGTTCCGACCGGTATCGCTCGCCGGAAGGACATTCACGATGGCGCATGTCAACCTCGGTAAGCAGCACCCGGCCGCCTACAAGAGCGTATTGGCCCTGAACAAGGAGGTCGAGGAGGCCGTCGCGCGAGCCGGACTCGATGCGAAGCTGGCCGAACTGGTGAAGGTCCGGACGTCGCAGCTCAACGGATGCGCGTTCTGCCTGCGCATGCACACACGCGACGCGCTCGACAAGGGCGAGACCACCGATCGTCTCGCGGTCCTTGCCGCGTGGTGGGAATCGCAGTACTTCACCGAACAGGAGCGGGCCGCGCTCGCGCTCGCCGAAGACGTCACGCACCCCATGGAGCCCGGCGGTCACGAGTGGGACAACGGATCACTGAGCGACGAGCAGGTCTCCGCGATCACGTGGCTCACGATCGTCATGAACGCGTGGAACCGCATCGCCGTCCGAAGCCACTACCCCGTCGCCCCGTGACCTGCGCCGGACACCACCGCCGACCGGAAGATCTCCCGCGTCAGAAGTCGGTGAGGTCCGGGAAGAACAACACCTGCCCGACAGTGATCTTGTTCGGATCGGCGATGTGATCGGCAGCCGCAACGATCGGGAACATCTCCGCGTTCCCGTAGTGGTGTTGCGCCAAGACCCGCAGGGTATCGCCGGCGACGACGGTGTGCCGGAAATTGAGTCCCGGACGGATCAGCACGCGTCCGACCTCGACGTGGTCGGGGTCGGCGATGCGGTTGGGGAACGAGATGATCGGATGCAACTGCGCCTCGCCGTACCAGCGACGTGCCAGTTCCGAGAGCGTCTACCCTGCGACCACGGTGTGGTGCCCGACGTCCCCGAGTTCGGGAATGAGAAGCGATGGACGTCGGCGATTCGGATCGAGCCGCCGATGACCATGCTGCTCACCATCAGCAGCAGGTACACGCGTAGCGCGCTACCCGAATTCACTACCGACGAGTCCCTTCGACTACGTCGGTGGCAGCAGTGGTCGGCAAAGAGGGGTGCGGCACCGAACCCGCACGAGTGCGAGCGCTCATCACGACGTTCTCGAGGTGTCCCCATCGACTCGGTCGTAGGTGCGCTCGGGACGGAACGCACTGCCGGTCATGGTGTCCGCCCTCACGACCGTTGCGCACCCCGGAAAGCACGCGGAACGTGTTCGACAAGGTGGGATACCGGCGTCCGACGTACCCCCGGGCTCACTGAGTCCGGGCCGTGCGCCGCCGAGCCGCCGCGTCGGCGCACGGCCGGCCGGGCGGCGACCTGTCAGTGCCGGCTGGTGGATTCGTCGGTGACGAGCCGGTACAGCACGTACACCGCGAACCACGCGATGAGCACCGACGCGATCACGAGGGCGATCTCGTAGAAGAGGACCATGCGCTCGATGCTACGACCCTCTGGAGCCGCCCGCCCACTATCGCGGGAGCTGTCCGCCGTGTCGGGTCGGCAGGTCGCGAGTTCCGAGCGCCGTCTCGAGGGCCGCTCGTCCGGACAACCGCGTCGAATCCGGTACCGAGGGCGGCGAATCATCCGGGGACACCAGGAGGAGGATCTCGGTGCGACCACAGCGGTGAGAGATCCGAGTCCGGACGACGATCCCGTCTCGATCGGCTGCGTGATGCCGGCGACGAGAACATCCGCGCGGAACGCTGCGGCAGAGCCTATTCGACTATCTCCTTCTTCGATGTGCTCGCTCGATCGAGCGCGGACTGCCGAGCGCCGCACGGTCTTTCATCGCATCCGCCGGCCGGGGCAGACAGTGGACAACGTGCGCTCCGCGCATCCGGTGACCGCTGCCACAAATATGGGCTCCCTCCCCGAGACCCCTGCCATGTCTCCGCCCGGAGGGGTGCACAGTTTTCGACGTCGCGATCCGCGTGATCGTCATAAGTGAGGATTATGACGATCAGTGGCCGCGTCCGACTTCGTATCGAACCGTATGCACTCCAATCGCAATAGTCGTGACGAAATAATCCATTTTTGTTATTTTCCCAGTTCAGAACATTTCATATCGTTTCTTTTCGTTTCAATCCTGACACGTAATTACGTAATGAAATGAGGTAAGATGCCCTGCAACTGACCCTTCGAGGCACCACGACGAGGACATCCATGACCGACACGAACCCCCCTGCACCCGAAGCGACCTCGCAGGCGGACGACTCACCCAAGCCCCGGGTAGGGCGCCCTCGGAAGTACGCCACCGCAGCCGACCGTGTGCGCGCCTACCGCGAACGCGAGCGCGCCAAGAAGGAAGCGGTCGGCATGGCCCCACCCGTGGTCGAAAGCCCCGACGACGCGGTCTCCGCCCTGACGGCTGCCGCCACCGCACTGCGTGCCCTGGCCAGCAATACCGTCGAGCAGCACGCCGCGATCGCCGAGCGGATCACCACCGCGGTCGACAAGCTCACCGATGCCGAGGCTCTCGAAGCGCAGATGACACGGGCCGCCGCCGAACTCGCCAAGGTCAAAGCCGACGCCGACGCGAAGGTCGTGCGGTTACGCGAGCAACTCGCCCAGTCGATCGAAGACCGCGACAACGCGGATGCCGCTGTCGCTGCCGTCGACGCCGAACTCGCCGACGCCCGTGCCGCTCACGCCGAACAGATGCGCGGACTCGAAGAAGCGCACAACGCCGAGCTGACTCGATCGAAGGACGAGCACGCCGCGACGCTGCAACGGTGGAAGGACGAGTTCGAGGCTGCGGCTGCCGAACATACGCGGACCCTCGGCGAGCTGCGGGCGACGATCGCCCAGCAGGACGAGTCCCTCTCTTCGCAGCGACGGCAACTCGACGACGCCACTGCACAGCACGAGCGGGCGACCGGGGAAATCACCGACCTGCGTGCCGAAATCACGCGCCTGCAGGCGGTTCTCGACCGGGAGGTCGCAACCCGAGAACGTCTCGACACCGAACTCACAACCGAGCGCGAACGCGCATCCGACCTGCGGAGCCGGCTCGAAGACTCACGCATCACCGCTGCTACCGCCCAGGCGGCCGAAACTGCGGCACGGGCGCGCGGCGACGAACTGCGTGCCGAACTGGCGACGCTGCGCGATGAGATCACCACCCTGCGCGACGAGACGAGGACACAGCAGGCCGAGAACGCCGCACTCAGGACCGAATCACGCGCTCTGCGCGCCGATCTGGAGGCAGCGAGGGCACTCGACAAGGGCTGAGCCGTCAGCTGTTCATCGGATGCGTGTCCCCCAACGGCTCGGAAAGTTCGGCACCGATCTCTGCCCGCGAAGGCGAGCGTCAACCGAGTTGTTCGAACAGCGAAACGATGATCCCGTCGGGTCCTCGCACGTAGGCCATCCGCACGCTGTTCTCGTACTCGCCGATGCCCCCGACGAGCCCGTATCCCTGCGCAGCAACGGAGCCGACGGCCGCCTGGAGGTTTTCGACCTCGAACGACACATTGCGGATCCCGAGCTCGTTCGGCATTGCTGCCGGCGAGCCAGGAAGGTGACCCGGCGTGATGAAGCTCGCCAGCTCGAGCCGGGCTCCACCGTCCGGCGGTCGGAGCATCGCGATCTCGCAGTGCGTGCCGGGGAGACCACAGACGGTCGTCGGGAAGTCGCCTTGGACAGAGCCTGTGCCCTCGACCTCGAATCCGAGTCCGACGAAGAACGCCGTCGCGACCTCGAGGTCCGAAACGGTGAGGCCCACGTGATCGAAGCGTCGCACGTGTGTCATGGGATCCATCCTTCGGTGTTGTCCGGTCCGTTCGATGCCGGGACGGAGTCGGTGCTCGGATCTCGACATCGCGCGTGGCTGCCGACCGCCACCCGGCTCTACGGCTTACCTACTGCCCTGCTACGTGCGCCTTTGATCCGAGAAGACCGGAGAATCATCAGCAGACATAGTCCGAGGCCCCACCCCAGCTCCGACAACATGACGCCTACTCCAGCCTGACCGGTGTCATCGGTGCCGGCGACCACGCCGAATGCGGTAGTGAACCCTGCAGCCGTACCTGTTGCGGCCGCGAGCCCGCCGCTCAGCGCCCAGCGAGATCGATGAGCGGCAAAGAAGCACGCCAGCACTACGGTCACTCCACAGGCGATCACCTGCCAGGTGGGGAACTCGTTCGGTGCAGGGAGGCCAGGACCTCGGAACTTCCCGTCGTATTCGGCCGACCAGGTCAACCATCCTGCGCAGGAAAGAAATCCGAGCGCGAATGCTACTGCGCCGGTCGCCCACAGTCCGAGCCGACCGGCGCCCGTGAATCGGGTCCGTGTCGAATTTCGGCGGGCCGGTGCGTGGCGGAGAGCGGCCTGCTCCGACTGCCGGGCGAACCGCACGATTCCCGCACCGAACAGTGTGGGAACGCCCACGAGGATGAGCACGTACCCGAGGAACTGCGACCAGGAGAAATCGAACACGGTGACCATAGGAGGCAGTCTTCTCACAACGCGCATGACTCGTCCACTCCTTACCGGCGATCCCGAATCGGAGCGGCAGAGTCCTCCCGTACTACGAACAGGACCGGACTCCCCATCCGAGAGCAACCGCTCACTCGACTGGGTCGGTGGGTACGGGCGCATGGATTCGGCCACCGTCATGTCCCAGCGTCCCGACTTCGGAAATCCGACCTTCGTGGACTCGGCCCCGTCGCCGACAAGGATCGATGCGGTCGGTGGCGTACGTCGAAAGCGAAGATGTCCCCCTCGCCGACTCGCGGTACGTCACAGGTGGCGTCAGTCGGTCGACCGCGGGATGATCGAAGTACTCCGATGCTCGACCCGAGGTTCGACCTTGCGCACAGAGGAGAAAAGCTGTGAGAGTAAGTCATCTTCCCCTGCGTCTGACAACCGGCGCGTTCATTCTCAACTCGGGCCTCGGTAAGCGAGCACTTTCTTCCGAAGCTGCCGCCGGGTTACAGGGCATGGCCGCCAACGCTGTTCCCGCTGTACGCACGATGCGTCCGGAGACTTTCGGCAAGACGGTCTCCGCGGCCGAAACGACCCTCGGCCTGGCACTGCTCGCACCGTTCGTGCCCTCCGCGCTTGCTGGGGCCGCACTCGCGGCCTTCAGTGGTGGATTACTGACCATGTACTGGAAGACCCCCGGCATGCACAAGCACGGCTCGATCCGACCCACCCAGGACGGCACCGCCGTGGCCAAGGACGTGTGGATGTTGGGCATCGGTGTAGCCCTCGTGACCGACGCACTCGATCTCGGACGGCGAACAGCGGTCGCGGCTCGGTAGAAGCTCCACCTCGACGGCGCGCAGACAGACAGGCACGCCGAGCTCCTGACGTGGCCTGACCGGACATTCGGCGGATCGCGCGCCGGCGATCGTCGCTGATCGACGGGGCCACCGATATCTACTCACCGATCGACTGCGGTGTCTCTCCCTGTGCTTTTCTGCGCCATTCGGGCATGACCGGACCGATGTCGTGATTGGCTGTATTCGCGGATGCGTTGTCGACACGCGTCCGCAGAATGACGGAGTAGCGCTGAAATCATGGTCCGAACCGTGCTCGGTTGCGACGCTCCCGGCGATCAGGAGTCCGCCGGTCGGCCGAGATGCCCCTGCTGAACGCGAGCTGCATCGACTCCTTCACCCTGAGCGGAGTGTGAGATGGATTCCTGGCATTACGTGTTCGTCCTGGCGGCCTGCCTGATCGTGACCGCTCCCCTCGAGTGGGGTGCCCGGGTCTACCGGCAACCGGCCCGCGTCGTCCGAGCTGTCGCGCCGGTGGCACTCATCTTTCTGGCCTGGGATGTGCTGGCCGTTACCGCCGGGGTCTGGAGCTTCAATCCTCGCTACGTCACCGGGGTGGAACTACCGGGACACCTCCCGGTCGAGGAAGTCTTGTTCTTCGTCGTGATTCCGTTGTGTGGACTGCTCACCTACGGCGCCGTCGAATTTCTGTCGGACCGGTTACCACAAGGTCGACGGCGAACCGGGCGGCAACGGTCATGACCGGTCTCGGATACACGCTGCCTGCAGCGATCGCGGTCCTGGCTGTATGTCTCGCCGAGACGGTGGTCCTGCGTACCGGCCTGTTCCGACGGCCCGCCTACTGGCTGAGCATGACCATCGTGCTCGGCTTCCAGATTCCGGTGGACGGCTGGCTCACCAAGCTCCACGCCCCGATCGTGATCTACAACGACCGCCACATCAGTGGTGTTCGCTTCCCGCTCGATATCCCGATCGAGGACTTCCTGTTCGGATTCGCATTGGTCACTGCAGTGCTGCTCGCATGGGAGCAACGCCGTCACCGGCGCGCCGACCGGAAACGGACACCAGAATCGCGATGACGCCCCGCACTCATGTCGATCCGCGGCGTATCCGGCACCGGGCACCACCGGGTCTGCCCGACGCCGCACTGCTCCCGGCACGCCCGCACGTAGTTGTCGTCGGAGCCGGTATCGCCGGACTCGCGGCCGCGACCGGCCTGGCGGAACGGGGCGTGAGCGTGGACATCGTCGAGCGCGAGCATTACCTCGGCGGACGCGTCGGAGGTTGGACAGACCACCTCGCCGATGGCACCCCCGTCGCGATGAATCGTGGATTCCACGCCTTCTTCCGGCAGTACTACAACTTGCGGGCATTGTTGCGCCGCACCGACCCCGAACTCCGCTTCCTGACACCGCTCGACGATTACCCCCTGATCGATGCACACGGTCGACGAGACAGCTTCCGCGGTCTGCCTCGCACGCCACCATGGAACGCGCTCGCCTTCGTGCTGCGCAGCCCCACATTCGGCCTGCGCGACCTGATGCGCATCGACCCCCGTACCGCGGCGCCGCTGGCAGCGGTGTCGGTTCCCGACATCTATCGTCGACTCGACCGGCTCGATGCCGAGACGTTTCTGGAACGGATCAACTTCCCTGCCGCCGCCCGGCACCTGGCTTTCGAGGTGTTCTCGCGCAGCTTCTTCCTCGAACCGGCGCGCATGTCCGCGGCGGAGCTGGCCACCATGTTCCACATCTATTTCCTCGGCTCGAGTGAGGGCCTGCTCTTCGATGTGGCCGGCACCAACTTCGACGAGCTGTGGGAGCCGCTACGCGAATATCTGACAGCCGAGCGAGTCCCGTCCCGTACCGGCACCGTGCGCTTCCACACCGGTGTCTCCATTGCCGCCATCGACACCACCACCGGCGCTCCATTTCGGCTTTTCGACACCACCGGCACCTGGGTGGATGCCGACGCTGTAGTCCTGGCCACCGATGTCGGCGCGCTCGGCCGTATCGTGGCAGCCTCACCCACCCTCGGCGACGCGGCCTGGCGGACTCGAATCGAACACCTGGGCACCGCGCCCGCATTCCTGGTACAGCGACTCTGGCTCGACCGGCCCGTCGACGAAGACCGCCCGGCATTTCTGGGGACCGGCAGCCTGCATCCGCTCGACAACATCAGTGTCGTCAACCGCTACGAGGACCGAGCCCGCCACTGGGCTCATCGCCACGGCGGATCGGTGATCGAACTGCACGCCTACGCCCTGCCCGAGACCGCGACCGTCGACCCGGACCGGGTCGCACTGCGACAGCAGATGTCGGCGCGACTGCACACCCTGTATCCGGAAACCGCGGACGCCCGTATTCTCGGCGAACGCCTGCAGTACCGACGCGACTGCCCTCGACTCGGCCCCGGAGACTTCGCCTCCCGGCCCACCGTGGACACCCCACACCGCGGATTGGTGCTGGCCGGGGACGGAATCCGTATCGACCTACCGGTGGCGTTGATGGAACGGGCCGCCACCACCGGATGGTCGGCAGCCAACCACCTGCTCACCCGCTGGGGCGTGAGCGGCCACGACCTGTACACCGTGCCCACCCAAGGCCGATCGGCGCTGCTCCGACGACTGGCCGCTCGAGAAAGCCGCTAGCCATGAGCATTCCGGAACCGATGTACCGACGGTGGCCTCGGACGTGGCCGCTGCAACCGATCCCACCGACCTCCTGGGCGCGGCAACAACCCACCTACCAGGATGCCGACCCCCGCGTGATCACCGCGATCCTCGATCGAGCACAACAACGACCCTCCGGCAACTGGTACGTCTTCGCCGCCGGCGACGCCATCCGTACCGATCGCCCGCTGGCCGCCTCCGTCGCCGGCGTCGAACTCGTCGCCTGGCGCGACTCTCGGCAACAACTTCATGTCGGGCCCGGCGCCTGCCCCCACCTCGGCGCGCCTCTGGCCTCGGCAGTCCTCGACTGCGACAACCTGGTGTGCCGTTGGCACGGACTACGCCTGGGCCCCGACGCCGGGCACGGGTGGACCCCGTTTCCCAGTCACGACGACGGCGTCCTGGCTTGGGTCCGTCTCGACCACATCGGCAACGAACCCCCACTGGACGCGCCGGTCATCCCGCCACGACCGCCGGCCCGTACCCACCTGGCGGCCGTAGCGACCCTCACCGGAATCTGTGAACCGGTCGACATCATCGCCAACCGACTCGACCCGTGGCACGGCGCGTGGTTCCACCCTTATTCCTTCACCCACCTGGAGGTCCTCGACGCGCCCAGCCGCCACCGCACCGACGACACCGGCGACCGATTCGTTGTCGCTGTGACCTTCCGCGTCGGCGGGGGGCTCGGCGTCGCGGTGAAGGCCGAGTTCACCAGTCCGGAACCTCGTACCGTCGTCATGCGCATCATCGACGGTGAAGGCACCGGCAGTGTCGTCGAAACTCACACCACACCCCTGGGCGTCGGAGCCGACGGACATCCGCGCACCTGTGTCATCGAGGCCGTCCTCGCCGACTCTCCCCGGCGCGGCTTCGCCGTTGCACGCCGTGCTCACCGTGCCCTCTCACCAGTACTCCGTAGGGCGGCGACCCGACTGTGGCGTGACGATCTGGCCTACGCTGAACGGCGTTATCGGCAGCGCAGCCTGGTCGATCGTGGTATCGGTCCCCG
Source organism: Rhodococcus sp. As11 (assembly GCF_048957735.1). Classification (NCBI taxonomy): domain Bacteria; kingdom Bacillati; phylum Actinomycetota; class Actinomycetes; order Mycobacteriales; family Nocardiaceae; genus Rhodococcus; species Rhodococcus sp. As11. The sequence goes on along the minus strand of NZ_JARDJE010000008.1, from coordinate 128,232 downwards.
ACTGTCGACCTGAACCATCCACTCCTCGGGCAACGGCTCGAGCGTCGTCTTCCCGGTTCGCATGACGTGAAAGTTCCTCCGCCGGCCGGAACCGAGCTCATCGCCCACGCGGGCGTTACTCCCTCGGCCCGGAAGTTACCTCGCATATCTGCGCAGTTCGTTCTTGGCGATCGTGCGCAGGTGTACTTCGTCGGGGCCGTCGTAGATGCGCATCGCGCGGTGCCAGCCGTACATCGCGGCAAGGGGAACGTCGTCGCTGATACCGGCGCCGCCGTACACTTGGATCGCTCGGTCGATCACCTCGAGGGTCATGCGCGGCACCGCGATCTTCGCCGCGGACACGTAGGGGGCTGCGGCCTTGTTGCCGTGTTCGTCGATGGTCTTGGCTGCAAGACGACACAGCAGCCGGGCCTGTTCGATCGCGACGCGCGATTCGGCGATCTGGTGCTGGACGACACCCTGCTCGGCCAGCGTCTTGCCGAAGGCGACACGATCCTGGGCGCGGGTGGTCATCAGCGCCAGGGCCCGTTCTGCGGCGCCGAGAGCGCGCATGCAGTGGTGGATGCGGCCGGGTCCGAGACGCGCCTGCGCCATGGCGAACCCACCGCCCTCCTCCCCGAGGAGATTCTCGGCGGAAACGCGCACGTCGTCGTAGACGACTTCGCAGTGCCCGTGCTGGTCGTGTCGTCCGAACACCGGCAGGTCGCGGACGATCGTGACGCCGGGAGTGTCGATCGGCACCAGGATCATGGACTGCTGACGGTGGGTGTCGGCAGAGGGGTCCGTCTTTCCCATGACGATCAGCAGGGTGCATCGGGGGTCCGCAGCGCCACTGGTCCACCATTTGCGGCCGTTGATGACGTAGCTGTCGCCGTCGCGCTCGATGCTGGTCTCGATGTTGGTCGCGTCGGAACTGGCCACGGCGATCTCGGTCATGGAGAAGGCCGACCGGATCTTCCCGTTCAGCAAGGGGTCGAGCCACTGCTTTTTCTGTTCATCGGTACCGAACAGGTGGAGCAGTTCCATGTTGCCCGTGTCGGGCGCTTGCCCGTTGATGGCTTCGGGTGCGAGATGCAGGCTCCAGCCGGTGATCTCGGCGAGTCCTGCATAGTCCAGCTGTCCGATGCCGGATTCGGAGGGTAGGAACAGATTCCACAGGCCGCGCCTGCGGGCCTCGTCCTTGAGGGTTTCGATGACGGGTGGAACGGTGTGGTCGTCGGGACCGACGTTGCGGCGGTAGGTCTCGTACTCGTGTTCGGCAGGGAACACGTGGCTGTGCATGAAATCCACCAGCGTCTGCTCGAGTTCGAGTGCCCTGGGCGAGGGCCGGAGGTCCAGCGATTCGGTATTCGTCTGCGCAGTGAGCATGCTGTCGGCTACGTCGGTCATGTGAGTTCTTTCTCGAAGGGCCGTGAAAGGGATGTCATGGGCGGCTCGTTGTTCCGTCAGGGTCCGCGGGCGAGATCGGCGCCCCGGTATTGCATGAGATCGAGGGCGTACTCCACATACAGGTCTGCTACCTCTTCCGGGCTCATCCGGCCTCCCGGTCGCCACCAGGTGGGGAGGGCGGTGCACATCGAGACCACTGCGCGAGCGGCGTCCTCGGGGTTGCGGACCCGGAACGATCCGGCACGTACGGCGGCCAGTACCTTCTCGTCCACGACCGCCTGCTGCCAGTTCCTCTTGCCGGCAATGATCTGCCGGTTCTCCGGTGTGAGAGCACGCATCTCACTGGTGCCGATGAACCCGAGTTCACGGCGGTGCGTGTGGTACAGGGCCAGGTTCTCGATCAACAGCGTGAAGACCGTGACGGGATCTCGGCCGGCGCCTTCGGTGAGCGCCCCGCGTGTGCGTTGCTCGAGGTCGTCCATCGTCACCTGATAGATCGTCATCAGGATGTCCTGCTTGCCGGTGAAGTAGTTGTAGATCCCGGGAACCGACAATCCACAACGATTGGAGATTTCACGCATGCTCGTGCCGTGGTAACCCACGGCGAGGATCTCCTCGAGCGCTGCCTGGACCACAGGCGCCAGCGACAACGGTTCGTACTCGCGCCACTGCCGGCGTGCTTGGGCCTGCCCGGCTGGGTCCGAACGAATCGCAGCGGGGGCGCCCGGCTCCACTACCGGTGTCGCGAGCGCCGCCCGACCGGCTTCGAGGATCTCCGCCGGCCTCACCCCGAGTGCGTCGGCGATGCGGTTCAGGCGATCGACGGTCAGTCCGGTCTTGTCGTTCTCGATCTGACTCAGCGTGGCCGGACTGACGTCGATGCGCTGAGCCAAGCCCCGCAGCGTCATGCCGCGCGCCATCCGTACCCGACGCAGACCTGCCCCGACCGATGCCGACCTGTCGACCGAAACCGCGCCCACCGACCACTCCCGTGTTTGGAATAGCTGAACACTGCATACACGATCCTCGACCGCCTCGGGCAGCGTATCCACTTCCACGGCTGCCCCGCAGGCATTTTCGCGAGCACATCGAAACGTTGACGTCGGCAGGTGTGACGTGCACCATAGACTTACCGAGCGTGTGCTCGCTCCCGCTGTTTACCCGATGGAGGACAACATGACCGAGGTCGACGCTCCCGCGATGCGTGAACTGCTCGGAGAGAACGCGCCGAGCAATTGGGGCAAGTGGGGACCCGACGACGAGTTGGGCGCCCTGAACTACCTCGACGCGAGCGAAGTGCTGCGCGGGGTGCGGCACGTCGAGTCCGGCGAGACCTTCACCCTGCAGATTCATATGGGACGCGCCGAGAGCCCCGGCGACCCGCTCTGGCCGGGTCGCGAAGGCATCAAGCGGCAGAACGTGCTCGACGAGAGCTCCTGGGACGGTGACGGTGCACCGGCGTTCCCCGGCGGCCTGCACTACGCCGACGACACCGCACTGGTCTTCCTTCAGGGATCGACCCAGTACGACGCGCTCGGACACGTCTGGTACGACGGCAAACTGTGGAACGGATACGACGCACGCAGCACCGTCGGAGGAATGGAGAAGGCCTCCGTCCTCCCGATCGCGGAGAAAGGGATCGTCGGCCGCGGCGTTCTCATCGATATGGCCCGGCATCGCGGCAAGTCCTATCTCGACAAGGGTGAGACATTCGACCACCGCGACCTCGAAGAAGCCGCGACCGCCCAGGGCGTGACCATCGAACCGCACGACATCCTGATCATCCGCACCGGATGGCTCAAGTACTGGTACGAGCTGAACAACCCCGAACAGTTCTACAACGGATTCTGCGAACCCGGCCTGACCTATTCCCCCGAACTCGTCGAGTGGTTCCAGGACAAGGAGATCCCGAACCTGGTGACCGACACGATCGCCAACGAGGTGACCTACGACCCGCAGAGCGGCGTCGCATTGCCGCTGCACTGTGCCCTGATGCGCAATCTCGGTGTCACTCTGACGGAGATCGCCTGGCTCGATGATCTCGCCGACGCCTGCGCCGCCGACGGTCGATGGAGCTTCCTCTACACCGCCGCGCCACTGAAGATCGTCAACGGCACCGGCGCCCCGGTGAACCCCATCGTCATCCGCTGAGGCGAACCATGAGCATCTACGACGACAAGGTGTGGTTGTCGCAGTACGACGCTGCGCAGCGGGAACCACGCACGATCGAGTTCGACAATGCCCTGGCGATGTTCCGGGCGACCGTCGAACGCAATCCGGACGCCGACGTCATCCGTTACTTCGACGGCCGAATCACCGCAGGCGAACTCGACGAACTGAGCGATGCATTCGCCGCCGGCATCCTCGACGCCGGGTTCCGTCCGGGCGAACGAGTCGCGATCTATGCACAGAACGTGCCCCAGTTCGTCATCGCTCAGGTCGGAACGTGGAAGGCCGGTGGTATCGCCGTGTCCGCCAACCCGATGTACCGCGAACGCGAACTCGAGGAGATCCTGCACGACTCCGGTGCGACGGTCCTGGTGGCGCTGCAGTCGCTGTACATCGACGTGGCAGCGAAGGCCGTCGAGTCGACCGACGTGCGCACCCTGATCACCACGTCGGAGTTGGAGTACCAGAGTGCGAACAGTGGCACCCTCGCCGGCGTCCAACGCATCGAGTGTGCGGGCACCACGGACATGGCGGAGATGCTCGCGGCCTTCCGGGGTAAGAGCGTCCCCCCTGCCGAGATCCGCCCCGACACGGTCGCTTTCCTGACGTACACCTCCGGGACCACCGGCCCGCCGAAGGGCGCGATGACCACCCACCGCAACGTGGCGTTCAACGCGCAGACCTACCGGGACTGGATCGACATCGGCCCCGACGACGTCGTCCTCGGCGTCGCGCCGCTGTTCCACATCACCGGACTCGTCGGCCACATCGCCTTGTCGCTGCTGACCGGTGCACCCCTGGTGCTGATGCACCGCATGGATCCGGCCGACACCATCGACACGATCGAGAAGCAACGCGCCACGTTCACCGTCGGATCGATCACGGTGTTCATCGCATTGATGAACGCCCCGAACGCGAGCAAGGAGGCCCTGGCGAGCCTGACCAAGATCTACTCCGGCGGAGCACCGATCCCACCGAGCACCATCGCGGCGTTCGAGGAGAGATTCGGTCACTACATCCACAACATCTACGGTCTCACCGAGACGACCTCCCCGTCGCACGCGGTGCCGCTCGGCAGGCGGGCACCGGTCGACGAGCTGACCGGAGCGACCTCCGTGGGCGTGCCGGTCTACGACACCGTCGTGCGGATCGTCGACGACAACGGCAACCACCTTCCCCCCGGTGAGGTCGGGGAGCTCGTGACCGCGGGGCCGCAGGTGGTGGCGGGTTATTGGAACAAGCCCGAGGCCACCGCGAACTCGATCCCGGACGGAGTGCTGCACACCGGCGACGTGGGCTACATGGACAGCGACGGCTGGTTCTACATCATCGACCGCAAGAAGGACCAGATCAACGCCAGTGGCTACAAGGTATGGCCTCGCGAGGTCGAGGACGTGCTCTACGAACACGACGCCGTTCGCGAAGCCGCAGTGGTCGGTGTACCCGACGAATACCGCGGAGAGACGGTCAAGGCCTTCGTCAGCCTCCGGCCCGGAACCACCGTCACGCCCGAGGAACTGATCGCATTCACGAAGAAACGGCTGGCCGCCTACAAGTGCCCACGCTTCGTCGAGATCATTCCCGACATCCCCAAGACGGCAACGGGTAAATTACTGCGCCGCCGGCTGCGGACCACAACACCTTCCTGACGGTCGTTACGGCGGAAGCGCTGTCGACCCCGCGAACCCGTGACGCGTGTCCGACCTGCAGTCGGTACCGATACCGTAGCGGGTGAGCGGACACACCTGTCGCCCCACTGAGAGGGTGCCGACCCGAACTTCTCGGGTCGGCACCCTCTCGTGTCACATCCGGGGTATGTCCGACAACAGCTCCGTCCGCCCTACCGGTCCTCGAGGAGTGGGTCGGTCCACGTCCCCGCGCCACCCACCGGTCTCGTGTCCGCTCTGCTCGATGAACTCCTTGAACTTCTTCATGTCGTTCTTGACCCGGTTGCCGAGAACACCGAGCTTGTCGGCGACATTCTCGACGAATCCCTCAGGGTCGACATCCATTTGGGCTGTCACTCGGGTCTTCTCGTCGTCGAGACGATGGAACGTGATCACTCCCGCGTGGTTGGGTCCCGAGTCCGAGGTCCACGCCACCCGCTCGTCCGGATGTTGCTCGGTGATGGTGGCATCGAACTCGCGGACCTGACCTGCGATATCGATCACCCAATGGACATCTGTGTCGTCGAGTTGCCGGATCTCTCGAACCCCTCCCATGAAATGGGGAAACGATTCGAACTGCGTCCACTGGTTGTACGCGACCCGGATCGGTATCGACGTCGACGGCTTCCGTGATTGTGCTCATGACGATTGCGTACCCCTCCCCCGGGAAGGCCACACCCGGCACGAGGTCGCACACGATGCCGGACGGCGCGTCGTCGCCGCCGCGGGGGGTGATCTTCTGGAGACGCTGCGCGGCTGCGGCTATCTGCCCCGCGCCGATGCCGACGGCGGTATCGACCTCCGCAACTGCCCCTTCCACCTCGTCGCCCGAGACCATCTGGATGTGGTGTGCGGGTTGAATCTGCACCTGATCGAGGGTTTGATCGCCGGTAGCAGCGAACCCCATGCGCATGCCGAACTGGAACCGAGACCGGACCGGTGTTGCGTGGTGATCCACAAAGCAGTCGCCGGTTCGAGAACTGCGCCGAACAGGTGACGGACGCGCCGCCTACCGTGCGGGCGGCCTCAAACCGTGCGGGCGGCCTCGTCGGTGTGCTTGCCGCGGCGATCGGTATCGATGCGCCGGCCGCGTGTTCACTCGCCGCCGATATCACCCGTCATCACTGTGACGACGACGCGACCGGGACAGCACACCACGGAGGTGCGGTAACCGGGGTCCGTCATTGGCCGGTGCCGAGCGTGCGCTGCCGGTTGGCAGCGTGGCGGAGCTGCAGGATCCGCAGGCCGCCCGCGATTCCGACGATCGCCGCTCCGGCGATCGCAGCGAACAGCAATGCCACGCCCAGCGGCAACGAGAAGTCCCACCCGAAGAGTTCGAGGGTGATGCTGTCGAGATTTTGCAGGATGAATACCAACAGCAACAGCAGAATGAGGACACCGAGTATCAGAGCGGTCCACAGGGCCCCGGTACGAGTCCCCCGGATGCCTTTGCCACGGGCAAGGTCAGGATGCAGTCCGGCGACCGCGTCCGGATCGGGTGTCGTGCCCGACGGGGGAACCGGAACGTCGCTGCGGCGCGCGGAAGGCGAGAAGTCGGAGTTCGAATCGCCTGGGCCTCTCGAGCTGGTTGTCATATCGGTCGAGTACCCCGTCGTGCTCCGGTTATCCCGTTCCGTTCGGTCGCTCGAGGAGGGACACGGACGATGCGACTCGCAGTCGGCGGTAAACACTACGAGGTCGACTCGTAGGCCTACACGCAGATGGCTCGACTCCGATAGAGAACTTCGCTCCTCGATACGCTCGTCCCTCGCGTCTTCGACAGTTCAGAACAGGCCGATCGCTCGGACGATCAGCCCGACAGCAACCACCAGCACGACGATCACTGCAATCGCGATAGCAACGAGAGCACCGACACTGCGACGTTGCGGCGGCTCATGTTGCGGACCACCCACAGCGGTCTCGGCGGGCGGAGTATCTCCGGGCGCCACGCCTCCTCCGGGTTCGAGACCTGGAGTATTCGCGGGATCGGGGTTCTGCGGATCGAACCTGGACGCATCGGCATTCTCGTCAGCCATGCCTACGTATACCCGAAAATCAGCGGCCGACGCCTCGACTGCCCCTACACAACGCGACAGTACTGAGGTCGTGAGTACGACCCCTGGGGCAACGATTCGGTGATCTCGAATTTCACATGTCCGCCGACCCGCGCGGATAAGCTGAAATCGGCCTAACGATGGACCGGCACGGGGCTTCGGCGCCGATAACGCCCCTGTTCCCAAGCCTTTCGATCTCGGGAGGAAGCATGACCGATTCACCGCAGGATCCCAGTAAAGAGGAAGGCCAGGAAGGGCCGGCGGACGGCGGAGCAGCGGGCGTCCCGGGCGTTCACGACGGAGGTGCCGATGGTGGAGCCGACGGAGGTGCCGACGGAGGAGCCGACGGAGGTGCCGACGGTGGAGCCGATGGCGGAGCCGACGGAGGCAGTCAGGTGTGAGCACCCTTCCCCCCGCATTCAGGATTCCGGCAGCGAGGCAGACGTCGGAGTCCTGGAATCACGCCTGATCGACATCGGCCGGAAGAAGTTCGCATCGGAAATCTGGGGACACTCACCGCTGCTCACCCGCCGCACCGGCACATTCTCCGATTTGTTCTCGGCAGACGCAGTCGACGAACTCATCTCGCGCCGAGGACTCCGCACACCCTTTCTTCGCGTCGCCAAGGACGGGGCGACACTCCCGGACTCGTCGTTCACCTCCCCCGCCGGCGTCGGCGCTACTATCGCCGACCAACTCGACGACACCAAGCTCTGGCGCAGCCTCGCCGACGGCGCCACCCTCGTCCTGCACGCTCTGCACCGCACATGGGAGCCGATCACACAGTTCAGCACTGATCTGAGCAACGAACTCGGACATCCCGTCCAAGTCAACGCCTACATCACCCCACCGCAGAACAAGGGATTCGACCATCACTACGACGTTCACGACGTCTTCGTCCTGCAGATCGAGGGAAACAAGCGATGGGTGATCCATGAACCCGTCCACCCGGCTCCCCTGCGCGATCAACCCTGGACCGATCACCGCTCCGCCGTCACCCGAGCCGCGCGAGGGCCGGCCTGTATCGACACCGTACTCGAGCCCGGCGATTGCCTCTATCTGCCACGCGGCTGGATCCATGCCGCCGAAGCTCGAGGTGAGATGTCCGTTCACCTCACTGTCGGCGTTCACACGTGGACGCGTTACGCACTGGCCGAGCATCTGAGCCGAGCCGCGCTTGCCGCACTTGCCGACGATCCCGGGATGCGTCGCGCACTGCCTCTGGGTATCGATGCTCCGGACAACGAAATCGGTTCTGTTCGAGAAAGTCTCATCGACTGCATGTCCCGGGTCGACACCACTTCCCTGTTCCACCGTGTCCTGCGGGAACAGGGACGTCCGGCACCCCTGGGCCCGTTGGCCCAACTCGGTGCTGTTCACGATCTCGGCCCCGACACCGCAGTGCAGCTTCGCGGTGCGCTGCACGCACGCCTGGAAGGTTCGCATCTGGTCACGCGTGTGGGCCGGCTCGATGTGCCGGCCGGGGATCGGCCGGGAGTCACGCAACTACTCGACGGCAAGACCCACCTGGCAGAAACTCTCGGAATCGATCTGGTCGAGCGGCTGCTACGCGCAGGGATTCTCGTCCCCGCGGAACAGTGACGGTGTACTGTGGCCTCGGCCGAACGCTTCTTCTGCGCAGACAGTGCCCGGATGCGCGGTGACCCGATGGCCGGCACAGCACCTCGTGGCTTCGTCTGGGTTCTCATCGAATGTCGAAGTCGGTGGCCGCTCGACGGCTTCGACGGTCTCGATCTCGAGCCTGCGACCAAGACGCTCGTGTTCTCCGCCGCGCAGACGGCACGGGCGCGGATATTGCTGGTCGAGCGCCCGGGTCGCCGTCGCCGCGAAGGGCCCGACCGTTGGGCGGTGCTGCGCCGTGAGACGTCCGGTGTCGTGCGTCAGCAGTGGGGAACGTGGAGTGGTGACGAGGATCTGGCGCAGATCGCCACCGCCCTCGATACTCCCGGACGTCCGGGCGGGCCGCCCGTCCTTCTGGTCTGCACGCACGGTCACCACGATCCGTGTTGCGCCGTACGTGGGCGGCCGGTGGCACGCGCTCTCGCGAAGCACTGGCCGGAACAGGTGTGGGAATGCACCCACGTGGGCGGAGACCGGTTCGCAGCCAATGTCGTCATCGTGCCCGACGGTGTCTACTACGGCGGTCTCGATGCCGAGTCGTCCGTCGTCACGATCGAGGAGCACTTCTCCGATCGCATCCATCACCATCATTTGCGCGGATACACCGACCTGGCTCCGCTCCAGCAGGCCGCGATCGCGGCCACTCTCCGACGTTTCGGCCCGGCCGGACGTAGTGACTACACGGTCGCCGAGAGCGCCCGCCAGGGTGACCTGTGGCGGATCCGGCTCACCGGCCGTGCACCGCACCCGGAGCGCGTCGAGGTCGAGTTGCAGGTCCACCGTTCTCCACCGTGTCGATTGACCTGTCGTGGAGCGGCGACGAGTTCGGCCCTCGTCTACGAACCCACGTCGGTCCACATCGTGTGAGAGGACGGCACGACCGAACGGTACAGCGTCAAGTCGTCACCCGAACTCTTCTTCTGCCTTCGCGAGTGCTGCGAACTCTTCCTCCGGGGAGTTTGCGACGAGACGGTGCCGAACACCGCCATGTCGAGGGGAGCATCGCGCCCTCACCTGTCAGCGACAGGACGAATCCGATCACGCCGGGCACGACCATCGCGAGCAGGGGTGCCTTGCGGGAATCGGTTACCGACAGGCTCTCGCCACGCCCTGCCCTTCGGCACCCGTCATCGAGATCGTCGTCGAACGAGGAGGAGTTGCGCACACGGTCGAGTTCTCGAATAGTCTGTGCAGGGCCCCATGCTCCCTATGTGGGGCACAGTTCGCGCGCTTTCCCCCCCGACGCGCGGACCATGGTTCCGTCGGCGCCGTATGCCGACGGAACCTCGCAGGCCAGTGATGGTGAGTACCCCTCGTAAAGCTCGCCATCACTGGCCTGTCAGCCACTCCCGATATTCACCCGCATCGATGCCATCCGATACAAACAATACCATTCGACCGGTATTGCCGGTCCAATAGAGAATACCGCATGTACACCACATAGGGAACGCTTCACCGACACATACACGCTGCACGGTCGCTCCGTCCCGGAGAACACGTTGAACCCGATCCACGTCGGGATTTCAGGAGCTTCCCTACCGTGAGGTGGGATCTGCCGGGATGGGGTCCGGCGAGGGTTCCAGTGCAGCCTCGGCCCAGATTCGGGCACTGACGTAGTGATGATCGTGCCCGATCAGATCGATGTGACGCGCGGACAGTCCTCGTTCCCGCCCTCTCCGTAGTGCTTGCTCGAAGTCGACGGAGTGGGTCGGTGGTGCGAGCAGCCCACGCGCGGCGGCAGCGTGGACGAGTTCGCGGACGGTCACCGCGGTCGGATGCGCGAGATGCCGTATGCCCCCACGTAACGCAGCCGGTAGCGGGCGCGCCGTGATCGCGGCGGCGAGCCGACCGACGTCACGGCGTGAAATCACCGATTGCCGTGCGACGCCATCGTCGACCCACGCCCCGAGCGTCGAGACGATGTGCGCCAACCCGGGCAGGAACCACCGGTCACCGGGCCCGTGCACGAATCCGGGACGCAGTACCAGACCGCCGTGCTCGCGTACATGGTTTTCGGCAGTCAGACGACTCGTGCTCAGCGCAGTGACGGGAGCAGGGACAAGTTCCCCCTCGACGACGTTGCGATGCGGTCCGGGGCCGTAGACGCCGATCGTGCTCAGATACACGATGTGGTCGATACCGTGGCGAGCGGCCGCCGTCACCAGATTCTCGGTACCGACAGCGTTGACCTCTTCACACCGGGCTGCGTCGGAGCCCGTATAGGAGGCTGCATGCACAATCGCGTCGACACCGGCCAGCGCGTCGGTCACAGACTCCACATCGAGAAGATCTGCCGCCACGACGCGCATGGACGGTCCCGACAACGCGGGCGGACGGCGCGCTATCGATGTGCATGTCACCCCCATGTTCAGCAGGGCGTCGAGCACCGCCCCACCGAGAAAACCACTCGAACCCACCACTGCGACGCGCAATGCGGATGTCGGCGACGAGGATGCGCGGTCCGCGATGTCGTTTCGGTCCGGTGGTACGGTTCGCCTCAGGGGAGGCAGAGGGTCGAGGTGCTCCACGACTGGCCTTTCGGTAGATCTTCGAGTAAGGACACGGGGTGTGGCCAAACAAGCTCGGGCAATAGAGACCCGACAGCAGATCGTGGCGGCAGCGGCCGCTACCTTCGATCGGCTGGGATTCGACGGTGCCAGTCTCGGGGCGATCGTCGACGCGAGTAGTGGGCTCACCAAAGGCGCCCTGTACTTCCACTTCAGATCGAAGGACGAACTCGCGCACGCCGTCGTGGAACAGCAACACGCCATTTCGATCGCCGCGGTCGACGCGATCGCCGCCACACAGGCCTCGGCACTCGAGCAGATCGTGATGCTCTGCCATGAAATGGGGCGGCAGATCGTCGAGGATCCGATCGTCCGGGCCGGCATCCGGTTGACCCTCGAGTTCAGCGCAGGCGCCGAACCTGACCAGCCGGGACCGTACCAGGACTGGATCGAAGCCTGCCGGCACCTCGTCGAGACCGCGATCGCCGAGGGCGACCTGCTCCCTACGATCGATCCCCCCGAGTTGGCACGGTTCGTGATTTCGGCGTTCACCGGCGTTCAGATGGTCTCGAATGTCCTCGATCGACGCATCGACCTCGAACAACGCATCGACCAGATGCTGCACTTCGTGTTCAACGGCATCCTGACCGCCGACTGCCGCCCCGACAGCGACACGATCATCCACGCCCGCTGGAGCAACACCCGCCAACCGGTCTGACACGCCGCTACCTGCCGGACTCCGGTCCCGGCGCACGACATGCGCCGGCGGCCCATTTCAGCATCGCCGTAGCCATCGCGATTCCACGCTGCTCGAGCACGACATGCGCACTCGCAGGCTCCTCCTCGACGCTCGAGACCACCATCTCCGCCGGAGCGTCGAGTTCGACGAACCGATGAAACCGCACGTTCATCGAGACCGGATCCGCCTCCGGGTTCCCGCGTTCCGCTCGGGCCGCCTGACGGGCAGCCTCGAGAACGAGCATGCCCGGCAGGTGATCGGACGGATGGTCGAACAACACCGGATGCGACAGATCCGGCAACACCCGCCAGCGACCGGTCCGCGCCGTCGCACCCACCACCACATCCCCGACCACCGGCACCCCGATCACGGCTGGATCCACCGGTGTTCCCCCTGGGACAGACCCCAGCGCCCGCGGCCCACCGGCACCCCAACGCACGATGTCGTACTCTTCGGTCGTCAGAACCACAGTTCGGCCGCGGCCGGACCCCACACGGCGACCGGCGATCGTGAATTCGAACGCCGCGCTCAAAGCGGTGACCTGCGAGCCACGGCGTCGAATATCCGATACCACCGCGGTGACGGCGACCTCCGCGGCGCCGGCACCGATCACCAGTCGCTCCGACTCGGCGGTGATCTCGAGCGTCTGCATCACGAACCGCCGACCGAGCGAGACCCGATACCGGGTGTGCGCCAGATAGATCACGCATTGGCGCAGCGTCTCCGCGAGCAGCATCGGGTCGTAGCAACCCGCCCGGCTGCGGTAGAAACCGTGCAGACGCGGCCATTGCGCACCCAGGACGAACCGGTCCGGTCCGGGACCGCGGACGCAATCGGTGAGGAATACCTCGGACACTGCCTGGCGGTGGACATGCCTTCGCGGCACCGTCGACTCGAACGACAACACCGCGACATCATCCTCCGAACCGGACGAACCGTTCACTTCCATACCGCAAGTATCCCCTTGCGGGTGAGAGGTGATCGCGCCCGATGCCGCCCTCTTCTCTTCGACCACGCCGGCCCGGGGGGTCTCCGGTGCTTCGAGATTGTTCTGCCCACCCTGAAGGACACGGTCGACCGACGCCGCACATGCACGAAGCCACGATCGGCTGCCCCGGCCGGTCGGTCGATCCACGTGGTTCACCACCTGCCGGGCAGACCGGTCTTCTCGAGAATTTTGCGCACTTCGGACTGCACGATTGCGTGGTCACGCTCGGGGTTGTCGGTATGGGCCAGGTACAACATCGCCTCTTCGACTGCGGCAACCAGCAGACGGGCGAGTACGGCCGCGCGAGTCGATGGTCCTCGTTCGCTCGTTTCGACCGGTTCCAGCATGGCCGTGATGCGGTGCAGTAGCTGTTCTTGAGCTCCTCGGATGTCGATCCACCCGAGGACGGCGGGCGCCTCGATCAGGAGTAACCGACGCACCGCCGGGTCGTGAGCGGAATCGAGAGCAGTGAGTACCCCACCGATGAGCGCCTCCCACGAAGCGTCGACCGGCTCGGTCGGCACAAGGGCTTCCGCAATCCCCCGTTGCGCGCGCTCGATCACAGCTCGGAACAATTCGTGTTTGTTCGCGAAGTGATGGTAGAGAGCTCCTCGGGTTACCCCTGCAAGGGCCACGATCTCCGCGGTCGTAGCTTTGCCGTACCCGTCCCTGAGAAACACCTCGAGCGCTGCATCCAACAACGCGGTCTGTGTCCGAGTCGCGTTCCGAACGTGTCCGGCAGCCTCTGTCGTTCTCTTCACCAACGCCCCTTGCAATTACGATTGCATGTGGAAAATTCAGGCCGATCCAGAAAATTCATGATGCTCGAGCCTCACCCGATCCCGAGAGGTGCGACAGCTCGAGAAGGTCGTGGATACACACACCAACCCTCGGTCGACGAGCTGCTACGGCGAGAAGATGTGCACAGTTCAGCGGTTCCGCCATACGGGCGGCCGTTTCTCGGTGAATGCGGCAGCACCTTCCAACGCGTCCTCGCTGGCACACACGGCGTCGGACTCGGTCGAATTTACTTCCCAGATGCGGTCTTCGAGTCCGGCTGCTTGCGCGTGCGCCATGATCTTCTTGCTCGCGCGTACCGCGACAGGTGCGTTGGCTGCGATGACATGAGCCAGACGTAATGCTTCGGGCAGTACCTCTGAGGGCGGAACTACCGAGTTGACCAGCCCCCAGCGCAGGGCCGCCTCGGCCGAAACAGGTTCGCCGGTGAAGACTGCGTGCGCGGCGATCTTCGGGGGAATCTGTCCCGGAAGACGAATGAGACCTCCGCCTCCCGCGATGAGACCACGTTTGACCTCCGGCAATCCGAGCGTGGCTTCGGAACTGAGCACGGCGAGATCACACGCCAGCACCATCTCGGTACCACCACCCACCGCCACCCCGTTGACAGCGGCGATGAGCGGCTTGGACACGTAATGCTCGACCAAGCCGGCAAAGCCCCACTCCGGATGGATTGTCGGCAGCACGGACTCGCCATCGGCGAAGGCCGCGAGATCGGCGCCGGCGCAAAATGCTCGTCCCGCTCCGGTCACGACGCCGACTCGCAGACCGGGGTCACGATCGAACTCGTCGAGAACGGCACCCAACGCGTCGGACAGAGCAGCGTCGACGGCATTGAGAACCCGGGGCCGGTTGAGGGTGATGACTCCCACAGGCCCGTCTCGATGGAGCAGTACGACGTTCTTTTCCTCGTCCTGCATTGCCGTATGCGCGTCTTCGGACGCAAGACCTCGAGCAATGTCCCGACCGACTCCCGACCCGGAGCCGGTCGCTGAAGCGAATTTGCCGTCCGCTGTACTCATCTGATCCTGTCCCTCCATGGGCATCGAATCTCGTCACGAGATCAGGGATCACGTTCGACTGGCAACCCGACTCTTGAAGACCGGGACCGGCACTCCGTCCTGACGCTGGTGGGGTCGACAATCGCTGCACACACGGAGCGCGGCAAACCGGTAGGCATGCCGCTCCGCCCCCGATAGGGTAGATAACCAAAGCCCCGGAGCGGCCTCGGCACCCTCGGTGCATGTCCCCGGGGTTTTGGCCGTTCATCACCCGCATATACGCGCTCAGCACCAGATCCGCACCCCGTTTCCGGTGCGCGTGATCCGTACACCTACCTACCGGCCCGACTCGTCCCCTACGCGAAGGAGGACCGATGAGCGACCCTGATTCGACCCGGCCCCTGCGTTCGGGAGCACGGGGCGTCGGGGATCGCACCGACCACGCTTCCTGCTACCCGCGGTATCTGCTTGGCTGGGAGTGCTGTCCCTCGGCTTCTTCTGGTTTTTCGAACCCGGCTTCATCCTCGGGATGATCGCGGCCGGCTGCGGGACGCTTGCCACCTCGCGGCCGACTGTCGCCGAGGACGAGGCCGCCTCCCTGCAGGCCCTGCTCGCAATCGTCAACGCAACTCCCCACTCTCGTACCGCGTAGACCACGCGTACGCGACTCCACACTGCGCGTTGTATCTACCGGTGATTCGGTACCGGCTTCCTATTGGCCTTCAACGTTTCGAAAGTCGAGGCCACACTCACCGACTCGCGACCGGTGAGCCACTTCCCCGAGGTTGCCTCGACCCGCTACGCCGACCGAGGCTCGCCGGGTTCGGCCGGCACTGGACCGGGTATCTCCGCAGAGGCCCACCACTGGGTTCACGAGGACTGCAAGTGCAGGAGGACATGTGCCCACCAACCTGACCGTCGCCGACCTACGAGAACTTCTCGACTCGACACTCGACAACCCCGCACTCGTTCTGGAGGAAGGTCTATTCCGCGTTGTCGGAGGCCACGACGTAACCGATCGGAATCGAGCCTTCCTCGTGGTCACGCGAGAGGAACTCCGGACACGGCTGCCGAAGGATCGGGACTACGACGAGAGCGACCTCGAGCTACAGGCGGGTGTGCTCGACTCGACCATCGCGAACCTCGGCGGGTGAGTTCCTTACGCAGCATCGAATCCGCACGGAGCGGACAGCGCGGAGCCGCCGGGGTCGTCGATGCCCGGCTTCGCAGGACGCAATTTTCACAGGCCGTTCGGCGGCCACGGTTCTACATATCGTCCTCGTCGGGTGATCGGGTTGTATCGGCTGCCGAGCCGAGCGGTCGGTGACACACTCGAACGGTGAGCGACGAACCCGTATCCGCGCCGGTCTGGAACTATCTCATGGACATGGACGGGGTTCTGGTGCACGAGGATCACTTGATTCCCGGCGCCGATACGTTCCTGACCGAACTGCGCGAGAACGGCACACCGTTCATGGTGCTCACCAACAACTCCATCCGCACGCCACGAGACCTCCGTGCCCGCCTGCTGCGTACCGGCCTCGACGTTCCCGAGAAGTCGATCTGGACCTCGGCGTTGGCGACGGCGACGTTCCTGGCCGATCAACGACCCGGCGGTAGCGCCTATGTGGTGGGCGAATCCGGATTGACGACGGCCCTGCACGACATCGGATACGTGCTGACCGACAGCGACCCCGACTACGTCGTCCTCGGGGAGACGCGCACGTACTCCTTCGAGGCGATCACCACCGCGATCCGTCTCGTCGAACGCGGCGCCCGCTTCATCGCGACCAACCCGGATCCGACCGGCCCCTCGCGGGAGGGCTCACTACCCGCCACCGGGGCGGTCGCGGCGCTGATCACCCGCGCGACGGGCCGCGAACCGTATTTCGTCGGTAAACCGAACGCCCTGATGATGCGCTCGGCCCTGCGCGCGATCGGTGCGCACTCCGCCCACACGCTGATGATCGGCGACCGAATGGACACCGACATCGTCTGCGGCCTCGAGGCCGGGCTGCAGACGCTGCTGGTTCTGACGGGTATTTCCACCCGCGAATCCGTCGAGAGATTCCCCTATCGGCCGACCCGCGTCATCGACTCGGTTGCGGATCTGGTGGGCTCCACGGAAAATCCGTTCTGATCAGCAGAACAGCCGGCAAGGACTCGATGGCGGGGCATAGTGTGCTGGAAGCAGCGAATATCGGCCCGATTCGACCGATGACGAACCGACATCCGGACGAATCACCGGAAGGGCCGAGTCGACCGGTGAAGGATGCGGGCGGATGGGCCGTGCACGAACTGTTCCTCTCGCCGCGCGTCATGTCGGCGCACACTGGCGCACCCTTTCCGAGGTTCGGGGCAGCACCGCACCGTTCTCCCCAGTCCTGACCGAATCTCTGCCACCGGCTGTGCGGCGCTGGATCGACCATGCGGTTGCCGACGGTACGCCGATGGCCGCTGCCGTACGACTGGAAATGTCCGGGCAGATCCGGCTCGGATCCTGGCGGCCGTTCACCGCCGTGCAACTTCTCGCTCCGGCGACAGGATTCATCTGGGCTGCGACCACCCGGATCGGCCCTGTTCCCGTATCGGGTTACGACCGTTTCACCGCCGGGGTCGGTGAGATGCGCTGGCGGATAGGAGGATTCATTCCGTTGATGTCCGCCACCGGCCGGGATGTCAGCGACAGTGCGACCGGTCGCCTGGCCGGAGAGAGCATCTTCGTGCCCACCGCTTTTCCCCTCGCGCGGTGGAGTGGCGACGAACTCCTCGCGTCCGCGACCTGGACGGTGGCGGACCGGCAGGAGACCGTACGCCTGGACATCGCCGAAGACGGGGCGTTGCGAGGGCTGCGGATGCTGCGGTGGGGCGACCCCGAAGGGCAGGGATTCGGTCGGTACCCGTTCATCGTCACCGTCGAGGCCGAGCGTCGGTTCGGTGGCATGACCATCGCCTCGCGTATCGGCGCGAGGTGGGACACGGGTACCGGTTCGGACGGCGAGTTCTTTCGTGCGGAGATCACCGGAGCCCACTTCGCTTGACCGTCCGATACACCGCATCCGGCACGTGGGCCCATCCGGCGGCGCGCTCAGCCGATGGGCCACCCTGGAAGCCGCCGTGTGTCCTGCCACTCCCGGTGCCACTGGGAGATTCGATGCCGGTTCACAACGCCGTGAATTCCGAGCAGTGTGAGCACGCATCCGACGGTTTCGAGGATGAGGAATGCCAGGGCCGCACCCAGCGCAGCGATCGCGTTCTCGGTTCCGGTGCGGGCAGCAGGCATGTAGTCGCCCTTCTCGTCGACTCGGATGCGCACCGTCTCCCCTGTCTCGCCCCGGGAATCGAGACCCACCAGGCCCGTGTGCTCGACGCCCCCCACTTCCCATCGCGCGAGAACCGGTCCGAGACGCGATGGATACTCGGCCACCGGGTCGCGCACCGCCACATCGTCCGGATCGTCATCGAGAACGATCGCCGGCACCTGCCGCTCTTCGATCGCCTGCTGATGCGATCGTTCGGTCAGCTGCGCATACGAGTCGGTACCGATGACACCGGCGACAGGCACCAACAGCAGCATGATGGCGACCAGAAGCACCACTGCGACGGCCTCGAGGCGGTCATTGCCGCGCATGAGCGGGTTCGCGCTCCACGGCCGCAAGCGCCACCACCGAACCGCTGCCGTGTCTCCGCGGATCATCACACTCTCCGGGCATCGTGCTTCCGTCCTCAGTGTCGATCCTCCGCAACCGTCGTTGTAGAGCCGAAAGTCGCATCGCCGCTGGGCCCACCTGCAGGGATCGAGGGTTATCGGTAGCGAACCATCGCCCTGTGGGCAGTCTCAACGCCCCGCCGGAGGCGTCTGCGGGTGGCCCCACCTGTCGGCCGTCCACACCGGTTGCAGCATGTGCCAGTCGGCGGGATGCGCGGCGATACCGGCGGCGAACCGGTCGGCCAGGGACTGAGTCGTGGCCTGTACGCTTCCTGCGGTATCGATCGGCGCGTCGACATGGAATCCCCAGCCGCCCGGAGTGAACCAGCAATGCACCGGCAGCAGCGGTGCGCCGGTGTCGATCGCCAGCCGGGCCGGGCCGACCGGCATGCAGGCCGGTTCGCCGAAGAAGGTGACCGGCACGCCCGCTCCTGTCAGATCACGCTCGCCGAGGAGGCCGACGAACCGTCCCTGACGAATTCGGACGGTCAATCGTTCGAACGGGGAACCGTGCCACCGGTGAGCGGGAGGATCTCGAAACCCAGACGTTCACGGAACCGGACGAAGCGGCGGAACAACGATTCCGGTTGCAGCCGCTCGGCGACGACGGTCGGTGTGCCGATCCGCTGTACGATCCACACTCCCGCCAGGTCCCAGTTGCCGCTGTGCGGAAGCGCCAATACAGCTCCGCGCCCGCGCGCGACGGCCTCGTGGATGTGTTCGAGTCCGGTCGCCGCGGAGTCGATGGTCTCGGCCAGCCGTACCGGGTCCATCGACGGCAACCGGAATGCCTCACACCAATACCGCGCGTAGGAACGCAGACTCGCGCGCACGAGTTCGTCGGGCACCCGATCCGGAGTAGTGGACAACACCCGGGCAAGGTTGCGTCGTAGTTGGATCGGCCCACCGTCTCGCGCCGCACGGTCCGCGGCCATCTCGAACAGGCGGTTCGCCGGCTTCTCCGGAAGCGCGCATACCGCCCGCCACCCCGCTGCATACCCGAGATCCCGGATCCGGTCCCCGGTACTCATCGAGCACCGCCGCCGCGGAAGCCGACAATGATGCCCATGACGGCCTCCCGGTCCGGACTGTGCACCTTCAGTCAACGCCCTGGGCTCACCCGCTGTCCAGACCCGTCCCCGTTCGACCGGGCCTCGCGCGACAGGATGGGAAGTCGCGACGCGAAGGGCAGAAGCATCGCGACGACGAGCGACACGACCAGGACACCGAGCGCCATGCCCGACAGCACGTCGTGCACGTAGTGCACCCCCACCGTCACCCGGGAGAACGCGAGTACCGCCGCGAGCGGCGCGACCAGCCAGATCAGGCGCGGAGCCGCAAGCACACACGCGGTCGCGAACGAGGCGGCGATGACGGAATGGTTGGACGGCCAGGACCAGTCGCCCACCTCAGGACACTCCAGTACCGTCGCGATGCCGAGCGCGCGACACGGTCGCGGCTCCGTCACCACCAGTTTGACGAGTTCGCTCGACAGATAGGCACCCACCACTCCGAGACCGCCGGCGGCGAGGGCGCCGAAGCCCCGGCGGTCGTTCCGCCACAACCATGCCGCCAGGACACCGGTGAAGGCGACGAGGACGAGCAGCCCCTTGTCGGCGACGAGACCCGCGGGCGGTCCGAGAAACGATCCCTCGACGGTCCGGGCGACGGACAGGTACAGGCGATCGCGGATCGGCACCGTCGCTGCCGCGAGCAGAGTCAGCACGAGTGCGACCCCCACGGCAGGGATGAACATCGAGCGGACCAACCGCGGGGATACAGGAGGTGAACTCTCGGTGACGACCATGACCGAATACGCTAGCGCGCGCTCTCTCCTGTGCGCAGACCCGCAGGTAGCGGCATATGGGCGGAGCGGTCATCGGGCAGCCTTCGAGCCCTCCGTCGATGCCGATTCGAAGGAACTAGGCTCACTCCTGTGTGGCGAACCTGGATCCTGGCTGCGGCGATGGTGGTCGTTGCGCCCGTCGTTCTGCTCACCGGTGCATTCGACGTGACCTCGGTGGTGACGTCGGTATTGCTGCTCGCGATGGCGTGGGTCGCCTCTCCCCTGTTCTTCCCCATCATGTCGACGACGCGACCGCTCGTCGCGATGCAGTGGCCCGCGGCGTTCCCGTGGTGTATTGGCGCCCGGGCTGCACCTTCTGCATCCGGTTGCGCGCCACCGTGCGCTCGCGGGCACGTCGCGCGATCTGGGTGAACATCTGGCGGGATCCCGCCGCCACGGCGCAGGTTCGGGAAGTCAACGGCGGGAACGAGACGGTGCCCACCGTGTTCGTCGGCGATGTGTCGCATACCAATCCCGACCCGCGCTGGTTCCGCGACCGGCTGGGCTGACGGATACCAGGTCCGGACATGAGCGAGGTCCCGGACCCTGTGCGGATCCGGGACCTCGAGCGGTGCAGAACGGTTAGCGGCGCACGCCGCGGCCGGTGGCGGCCTTGACGACGAACAGCAGGACGACCGCGCCGAGGAGGCAGGTCAGGAAGCTGAAGATCAGTCCGCCGCCTTCGACATCCACGCCGAAGACCTTGAGCAGGAAGCCACCGATCAAGCCGCCGATGACGCCGACAACGACGTTGAGGAGAATGCCCTGCTGGGCGTCGGTGCCCATGATCTTGCTACCGATCCAGCCGGCGAGACCACCGATGATGATCCAACCGAGGATTCCGAGTCCGAGCATGTGCAGTCCTTTCGTGAACACTGGCTAGTTCGACTCACCTCGAGTACCCAGTCGTCCCATCAGTCACACCTCTCACTTCTGAAAACTTTCGGAGTGGCACACTCGTGCGCATGACCCAGCCTCCCGTCACGATCACCGTCACCGGTCATGCCGAACGCACCGTCGCACCCAACCGGTGCACGGTGGTGCTGCGCGCGCACGCCGATGGCACGTCGCGCAAGCAGGCTGCAGAACCGGTGGCCGCGGCTGTCGCCACGATCACCGATCTCGTGACCGAATTGCGGGAGTCCTCCCCGAGCCCGGTGAAGAGGTGGACCTTCGATCGGGTACGCCACAGTCGGCGACGCCCGTTCAGCCGTGAGGGTAAGAATCGGCCCTGGGTGTACAACTCGTCGGCGTCGATCACCGTGACCTTCCACGAGTTGGACGTGGTGGGTACCTTCGTCGAGCAGGTTGCGGCGCTCGAGGTGGTCACCGTCGCCGACCTTCGTTGGTGGATCACCCGCAAGGCGCAGCAGAAGCGACTCGCGCGGGTCCGCGATCTCGCCGTGGGCGACGCACTGGTCAAGGCGAAGGCGTACACGGCCTCGTTGGGCCTCAACACGATTCGCGCTGTGGCCATCGCCGATCCGGGCATGCTCGGGTCCCAGCCCTCCCCCGTTCACACGGCAGGCGCTCCCATGATGCACACCGCGATGTTGCGGTCGGATGCAATGGGCGCGCCCGAGTCCGCCGAGCCCGAGTTGGTGTTCGAACCCGACCGCGTCACTCTCACCGCCGACGTCGAGGCACGCTTCGAAGCCCGTTGAGCGCGCCAGATGTCCGACCGATCAAGGAGTCGAACGGGGGTCAGAATACCCTGGCCGGCGGGGTGCGTCGTGGACCGCGCCTGGCCGCCGATTTCACCGTTCTCAGCAACGCTGTCATCACCGATGAGCGGTTGTCCTTCCGCGCCCGGGGCGTGCTCGTCTGGTTGCTGTCCAAACCCGACGACTGGCGCACCCGTGCCGACTCGATCGCGGCCCAGTCGCCCAGGGACGGCCGCGACGCGATCCGATCTGCACTGCGCGAGCTCACCGACCTCGGCTACCTGGTGCGCGAGAAGATCCAGAACGAGCTCGGCCGGTGGATCACCATCCAGACCGTCTACGAACGTCCCGTCGCCGACCCGACACCTGAGAATCCGACCCCCGGCGGCGCGGACAGCGGCGCCCCAGGCGTTCTTGAAAGTACTGATCTACCGAGGACGGAAACCAACCGCACTCCGCGCGTCGCGAAGGAACCGCTGAGTCCGGCGATGGTCGAGCTGGCAGCGGCCTGCAGGCGAGCCGAACTCACTGCGACATTCGTCTACCTCGAACCCGATGCGGCAGCGGCAATCGAAGCACTCATCGCTACGCACGGGGTGGCAATGCTTGTCGCAGCGGCGAAATCCGTGCACAGACCGGGCAATCCGATGCGCTTGGCGCACGGATGGCTGCCCTTGTGGCGGTCGCTGCCGACACCCCGTGTCACCCAACCGAAGTGCGACGAGTACGGGTGGTTGCCCGACGACGAGCACGGACGGGCCGTGCGGTGCGGGTGTCGGGTCCCGGCTGCGGCCTGAGGTCCGTTGCGAGGGTATCCACACCCGCTCGCACGAAAGGCGTCCCTTGTGTCGTGAAGAGACGTCACCTCTCGGGTCGAGATCAGAAATCGGGGAGGGAACTTCCCGGTCGGGCGCAAATCACCGGCGGACCCTGTGACTAGGCTCGGCTCCGTGAGCGTACGTGCAGGAATCATCGTGACCGGAACCGAAGTGCTGACCGGGAGGATCGCCGACCAGAACGGACCGTGGTTGTCCGACCGACTCCTGAAACTCGGCGTCGACGTCGCCCACATCACGATCTGCGGCGACCGGCCCGCCGACCTGACCGCACAGCTGCGTTTCCTCACCGAGCAGGGCGTCGACCTCGTCGTCACCAGCGGGGGTCTCGGTCCCACCGCCGACGACCTCACCGTCTCCACCGTCGCGGAGTTCTGCAATCGCGAGCTCCTGCTCGACCCCGGACTCGAAGAACACATCGCGGGCATCATCCGCAGCTTCCGACCGGACGCCCCGGATCTCGACGCGGGGCCGACGCGTATCGGGATTCGTAAGCAGGCGCACGTTCCCATCGGCGCCACTGCTCTGCCGCCCACAGGTACAGCGCCAGGTGTGGTCGTCCCCGCGGTGCCCGGTGATCGGCCGGTGCCGACCATCGTGATCCTGCCCGGCCCGCCCGGTGAGCTGCAGGCGATGTGGCCTAGCGCGGTCACCTCACCCGCGGTCGCCGACGTACTGTCCCGAGCCGATGACCTGCAGCAGGAAACCGTGCGCGCCTACGGATTGCACGAGGCACAACTCGCCGAGACACTGCGCCGGGCCGAAACGGAGATCGCCGACCTCGATCGGCTCGAGATCACCACGTGCCTTCGACACGGTGAACTCGACATGGTGACCCGATTCGCCTCCGGCGACGCACACATCTATCGCCGTCTTCTCGGCGTCCTCATCGAACACCATGAACGCCAGATCTTCTCCCTCGACGGTGCCACCATCGACGACCGGCTGATCGATGCCCTCGACGGTCGCTCGATCGGAACTGCGGAGTCGTGCACCGGCGGTCTCGTCGCTGCGCGTCTCACCGACCGACCCGGGTCGTCGGCCTACGTCATGGGTGGGGTGGTCTCGTACTCCAACGACGCGAAGTCCGATCTGATCGACGTACCGGCCGAAATGATCGTCGCGCACGGCGCGGTGAGCGAACAGGTCGCCGCAGCCATGGCCGAGGGTGCCCGACATCGGCTGAAGGTCGACGTCGCGGTCTCCACCACCGGCATCGCCGGCCCCGGCGGTGGCACCGAGGCCAAGCCGGTCGGCACGGTCTGCTTCGGCGTCGCGATCGAGGGACGGCCGACGTACACCGTCACCCGCCGCTTCCCCGGGGACCGCGAGCGCATTCGAACTCTCAGCACCACGGCGGCATTGCATCTGGTTGTCGCACAGCTCGATCAGGGTTGATCGGGTGCTCGTCGACCACCTTCCGCCCTCCCACGCCGTCCTCGACGGAGCACGGCGAGAATCCACTTCGGCTCGGAGGTCGTTGATCTCGGCGGTACAGGGACGGGACCCGGTCTCGGACCGCTTCGTCGGTGTACTGCGGGATCGAGCTACGTGAACAGTTCCGGCCGAAGCCTCGCGACCTCGATGAGAATGTTCCGTTCACATCGTGCAGAGATTCTCCGACCGTCACCGAGATCGCGCACCCCCACCATGCCGAACAAAAGAGACATCGATATCATCGACGTCGATTGTTGTCTGTCGGGGACACACGAGGAGAATCGCGCATGTCCCGGATCGATCGCAGACACCGCCGCGCCGTCGGCCTGCTCACCGCAGGTTTGCTTACTGCAGGACTGAGCGTCGCGGGTCCGGTCGGCTCCGCGTCCGCCGACCCGGTCCGCAACTGCCCTGAACGATACGTTCTCGCCGTCGACGGCACCCGCGGCTTCGAGACCCTCGACTCGATCGATCCGGAATCCCCCCTGGCGGAGATCTCCGCTCGTTACGAGGTTCCCGGCACGGTGGTCGAACACATCCGGTACCCCGCAGTGGTCGTACCGATGCCGGGCACCGGCTCGAGCGACGATTTCGACGGCATAGACGACGACGGTGCCGTCGCCTACGACAGGTCGAAGCAGATCGGGCATCAGCGACTCCGCCAGACCATCACCGTCCGACACAGCACCTGCCCCGACTCGGACCTGCTGATTCTCGGATACTCGCAAGGCGCTTCGATCGCGGGAGACGTTCTCGCCGAGATCGCAGCCGACGGGTCCGTTCCCGCCGAACGGATCTCGGGCATTCTCTACTCCGATCCCCGCGACAACCGCGGCGTCGAGACCTTGTTCCCGGGTCCCGTCGTTCCCGGCGTGACGCTCGGCGGCGCTCGCAGCGATTTCGGCGAGATCCACGTCGAGCGAGTCTGCATCGAAGGCGACGCGATCTGTGACGGTCGCACTCCCGACGACGGCAAGGACTGGCTCCGGGAGAACGTGACCGGATATTTCCGGCTGCACACGAAGTACCCCGACTACCAGCCCTGACCGAGTCGGGCCGGAGGGTGCGCCGACGGAGTGGGAGGCCTCGGGTCCGAGCCGTCGTTACCGATAGCAGTAGGAATCCGAGGAGGCGTCGCCACCCTGGAGGCGAACCTGGTGCGCCCGCAGACCACGAAAGTCGTCGCCGTGCGGGAAGAAGCGCTCGTCGATTTCCATCCCGCCGCGAGGGTCGGTGTGCAGCAGGGCCATCCAGGCGCCGACCCCGTCCGGGTAGAACTGGTCGTCCCAGGCCCCGTACAAGGAGTTGGTGACGTAGACCCGCTTGCCGTCCCGGCTGATCTCGACCATCTGCGGACCACCGGACAGCGGCTCGTTCGGTACCGCCGGATGGGCGCGGCGGCCGACGATCCCTCCGAGTCGGACGGACCCGGTCTCCTTCGGATGGTCGGGCTCACGCACGTCGAACTGTTTCAGCTCTCCGGTGCCCCAGCACGAGACGTAGAGGAACGCGTCGTCGACCGACAGGTCGATGTCGGAGACGAGCGGCGGTACCGCACCGAACGGCTTCAACGCCGGCGGCAGTGCGTCCGGCTCCGCCGGCTCGGCCGGGATCGTGATCACCTTGTCCACTGCCCAACCGTCGTCACCGCGGTGCCAACGCCACACCGACGCGGACAGGTCCTCGGTCGAGACGACCACGCCGACGAATCCCCAGGTGGCCTCCGGGTCGTGCGACGGGCGCAGTTCGAGCGGCATCTGATACTGCGCGCCCAGATCCACTCGCTGCTGGTGCGCGCCTGTGGACAGGTCCCAGAAATGAATCGCATGGCCGTACTCGTTCGCCAGTAGCAGCTCGGGCACCACTCCGTTCTCGATCATCGACGGTGTGCCCCATTCGCTGCTGATCAGCGTGTTCTGGTTCAGATGCCACCAGGCGTCGTACGCGAAATACTGCGGCCCCCGGTCGGCTTCCCATTGCCGGAGCACGTCGAACGTGCCGTGATCGAGGAGGGCGATCCCGCCTGGGCCGTCGGATCCGTCGGCACCACCCAGGCAGGTCATGAACACGCCGTCCGGCCCGCAGTGCAAGGTGTGCGGTCGAGAGTAACCCGCCTTGGCAGCGAGATCGGCAGCGTCCACAACCTTGGCCACGGTGGGTTGACGCGGGTCGGGCCCGGTGTCGAGCACATACAGGGACGACGAGCGGATGCCCGGCACGATGAGGTATCGGCGTGCCAATCCCGCCATATCGTGGCCCTCGTGCTTCAACGCGCTGCTGCAGGCGTTCCAACCGAAATGATGCAGTTCGTTGCCCAACCCGGGTACCTCGGTCCAGCCCACTACTCGGCCATAGGTGTCCGAGCCGGGATCCACGTCTATCACGCTCATGGCGTCGGGCTTGTCCGCCGCGCGATCGAACGCAGCCACGTAGGCCAATCGCTCCGGTGGGGCGGCGGCCGCGTCTGCTGCGGTCCGATAGAAGGTCGGGTCTGTGGTCGGCCGACTCATTTTCAGCCTCCTTCGTCGAGGAGACCCCACAAGACAGAATACGAGGATCGTGCGAGGGACGGAACCGTGACGAGCTCACGGCCGGACGCCGCGAACCGGCGTGCAGTGCTCCGCGCTGTGGACCGGATCGCGACGACCGGGCGGTAGAGGTGCGGTCGGGGTTCTCCCCGGCGAATACTTCGGTGACCCAACGTAAAAGGGAACCCATCCTCAGGTAAGGATGGGTTCCCTCGTCGACGAGTCCCTGGAGGACGGTCGTTACTGCAATCCCCGCAGGTCTGTTATCCCTGCGCAACGGCAGGCGCACCGACGTGCTCCACCGGGCCGGCTTCCGTGAGGGGATAGACGGGGTACTCCACACCCGAGAGGTACTGGACGGTGCGTACCACCTGGCACGAGTAGCCGAATTCGTTGTCGTACCAGACGTAGAGAATGGCGGTGTCGCCGTCGACGATCGCGGCGTTGGCGTCGATGATGCACGCCGCGCGCGACCCGATGAAGTCGCTCGACACTGCGTCGGTGGCCGAGGTGTAGTCGAGGTTGCGGCGTAGCGCCCCGGTGAGCGACTCATGGTGCAGGTGCTCGAGCACCTCTTCCTTGGTGGTCTCACGAGTCAGCTGAAGGTGAAGAATCGCGACGGAGACATCCGGCGTAGGGACGCGGATCGAGTTGCCGGTGATCTTCGCTTTCAGATCGGGAAGTGCCTTCGCGACCGCCGAGGCGGCCCCGGTCTCGGTGAGTACCAGGTTGAACGGCGCGGAACGACCCCGGCGGTCGGCCTTGTGGTAGTTGTCCAGCAGGTTCTGGTCGTTGGTGAACGAGTGCACCGTCTCGACGTGACCACGCACCACACCGAATTCGTCGTCCATGGTCTTCAGCGGCGGAACGATGGCATTGGTGGTGCAGGACGCGCACGACACGATCTTCTCGTCCGGGTCGAGGTCGCGGTGGTTGACGCCGTGCACGATGTTCGGGAGATCACCCTTACCCGGTGCGGTGAGCACCACCTTGGCGATACCGGGGCGGAGATGCTTCGACAGCCCGTCGCGGTCGCGCCAGATTCCGGTGTTGTCGATCAGGATGGCCTTGTCGATGCCGTACTCGGTGTAGTCGACGCTTTCCGGATCGTTGCTGTAGATGAACTTGATGACATTGCCGTTGGCGACCAAGGCGTTGTTCTCGGTGTCGACCTTGATCGTGCCGTTGAACTGTCCGTGGACGGAGTCGCGACGCAGCAGAGAGGCACGCTTGGTCAGGTCGTCGTCACCTCCCTTACGGACCACCACAGCACGCAGGTTCAGCCCATTGCCCGAGCCTGCCTTCTCGATGAGCAGACGGGCGACGAGCCGGCCGATTCGCCCGAACCCGTACAGGACCACGTCCTGCGGTTTCGCGGGGCTCGTCTGCGCGCCGCCGACCAGATCCGCGAGGCTCTCAGCGACGAACTCCGGGATGGACCGTCCGGCCCCCTCGGCGTGATATGCCGTCACCAGCAGGCCGAGATCGATCTTCGACGGTTGCAGATCGAGATCGGTCAGCGCTTCGAGGAACGGGAATGTCGCCTCGACGGACAGCTCGTCGCCGCGGATCTGCCGCGCGAAACGGTGGGTCCGCAGAATGCCGATGACCGATTTGTTCACGAGGGAGCGGCTGTGGAGCAGGATTGTGACCGAGTGCCGGCGGTGCAGACCGCCGATGATCGGGATCATTGCTTCCGCAATGGCCTCCTGGGAGTTCCACTGTGACAATTCCGGGGTGCTCACTGCGCTCCTCTGCCTTTCGGGCTCGTCTGACCCGTCGCAGGCTGAGGGTGCCGCCCGGACGAGGCGCACGCCACTCGCCGGTCGGCGTTCCGGATCGGTGGAACCGTTCGCGACCGACACCGATTACGGCGTGCGCAACGCCAAGCATAGGAAAGTGCTCCCGCGGGTCGACGACCGGCGTCGCCGAAGCCGGTTCGCCCGGATCTCTTGCTCCTCGGTCCGCCGTACCCCGTCGACCGATTCCGGCCGGAGCCAGGGTTCCCGCGCCGGCACCCGTCCCCTTGTGGTTCTTCGGACAATGGAAACGAACAGCCGACCCGGTACCACTTCGGAGGCGAACGATGAACCGGATCGAAATCATGGTCCGCCGGATCGACGGCTTCCAGCAACGACATCCGGTCCTCGCGGTGCCATTCGCGGTGGTGCAGAAGTTCGGCAACGATCAGGCCGGCGGCAAGTCCGCCATCATCGCCTATTACGGATTGTTCGCGGTCTTCCCTGTCCTGCTGCTGTTTTCGACGATCCTCGGGTTCATCCTCGCCGGTCATCCCGACCTCGAACAAGACATGATCAACTCCGCGCTGGCCGATTTCCCCATCCTGGGGACCCAGCTACGCAGTTCCACCCACCCGCTGCGGGGTAACGGCTGGGCTCTGGTCCTCGGTGTGCTCGGTGCCCTCTACGGGGCCCAAGGCATCGGCCAGGCCGCCCAGAACGCCATGAACACGGTATGGAACGTTCCGTTCAAGGACTGGCCCGGCTTCGTCGGCCGCCGCATCCGAGGAATGACGATCCTGGTGTTCCTCGGCCTCGGCATCCTGCTCTCGACCACCCTGATCGGGTTCGCTCCCCGCCTGGGCGCGCTGTCCGGGGCATGGACCATGGTCGCGTCGGCGGCTGTGAACTTCACCGTGTTCCTGGTCTGTTTCACCGTGCTGACCTCGGCCACCGTGCAGATCAGGGACGTGGTCGTCGGCGCAGTCATCGCCACCGTCTTCTGGGAGATCCTCCAACGCATCGGAGACTGGTTCGTCCGCTACACCATCGACCACGCCACCGACGTCTACGGTTTCTTCGCCATCGTCCTCGGACTCCTGTCCTGGTTGTATCTCGGTGCGCGGCTGACCCTGCTCGCCGCCGAGATCAACGTCGTCCTGCGTTACCGTCTCTGGCCCCGATCGATGACGCAACCGCCGTTCACCGCGCAGGACAAGTCGGCGATGGTGCTCCTGGCCAAGATGGAGGAACGCCGACCCGAGGAAACCGTCGAGGTGAGTTTCACCGACGAGGCGGACCGGCAGCCACTCGACGACACCACCCTTCCGCCCCGTCAGCACCAGCACCGGCACCGGCACCGGCACCGGCACCGATGACACCCTGGCGAACCCGCCACGCACCCGGGGGGTCACCCACCTCGACCGACCCTCCGACCGGCGACCCGCATCCGCCTCACTACGCTCCAGTTCATGAGTAAGCCGACTTCGACCTACGCCGACGTGACGCTCGACCCGCGTGCCAACGTCTACTTCGACGGCAAGTGCGTCAGCCACAACTTCCATCTGGCGGATGGAACCCGCAAGTCGGCCGGCGTGATCCTGCCCGCCACCCTGAAGTTCGGAACCGCCGCGCCGGAGGTCATGGAGCTGCACAGCGGCGCGTGCCGCGTCCGGCTGGCCGGCAGTGAGGAATGGGCGACCTACGGTGCCGGTGATTCGTTCTCGGTGCCGGGCGATTCTTCGTTCGACATCGAGGTCACCGAAGCCGTCAGCTACGTCTGCCACTACGGCTGACCGTACTTCGACAGACGAAACGCTCCCACCGAGTGCGGTACTCGGCGGGAGCGTCTCCATTCGTGCCGCCCAGGACCGGACGATCGCGCCGAGGGAGCTCCGCTCAGCCGGTGATCTCGGCCCGATCGGGTTCGGTTCCGGTCTGCGCCTTCCGCTGCGACGAGGCGTGACCGACGAACATCGCCGACGCCACGATCCCGATGAGCAGGACCGTCGCCGGCAGGAGCATCGACTGGCTCAGCGCAGTGCTGAACTTCTCGGCGATCTGCTCCGGGAGAGCGTTTCCCATCGCGGCGCCGCTTCCCTCGCCGGCCTGCACTTCGCCCAGTCCCTGCGCGGCCATCCGCGACGAGATCAAGGCACCGATCGCGGCACTGCCCAGCACCGAACCGACCTGGCGGGTGGTGTTGTAGATGCCGGCACCGGCGCCCGCCTGATGGATGGGCAGGTTGTGGGTTGCGGTCGACGCCAGCGGTGCCCAGATGCAGGAATTGGACACGCCGGCAACGGCGGCGATGATCAGGAACAGCACGATGGGACTGTCCGGCGTCATCAGCACCGCGAAGCCGAAGACCGACGCCGAGAACACCGTGAAGCCGATGGTGGGCAGGACCCGCGGCGGCATCCTGTCGGAGAACTTGCCGATGAGCGGTGCGGTCAGGCCGGTGACGATCGCCATCGGGGCGAAGATCAGGGCTGCTCGCGTGGGGGAGAATCCGCGGACGGTCTCGAGATAGAAGTAGGCCGGGACCATCAGGGCGGTCATGGCTGCGCCCATCGACGAGATCGCGATGTTCGACATCGAGAAATTCCGGTCGCGGAACAGGCTCAGCGGCACCAACGGTTCACCCTTGTTGCGGGCCTGATTGACCACGAACAGCACCATCACCGCGATACCCGCGACGATCATCACCCACGTCCAGACGTCCCAGTCCCGGCTGGATCCTTCCTGGATTCCGAAGACCAGCAGGAACAGACCGATACCGCTGAGGATCACACCGACGACGTCGAACTTGTGCGGTTGGGTTTCGAGGCTGGGCACCAGCCACGCCGCCGATGCGAACGCCACGACACCGATCGGGACGTTGATGTAGAAGATCCAGTTCCAGCCCTGCCAGTCCACCAGCACACCGCCGACGAGGGGGCCGAGCAGTGAGGCCAGGCCGGCGACAGCGCCCCACAGCCCCATGGCCGCACCCCGCTTGTCCGGCGCGAACGTACGAGTGATGATCGCCATCGTCTGCGGCGTCATCAGCGCCGCGCCGAGTCCCTGGACGGCGCGGGCGGCGATGAGAATTTCGATCGAGCCGGAGGTCGCGCACCACAGCGATGCCGCGGTGAACACGACCAGGCCGGCGAGATAGATGTTCTTCGGCCCGAACCGATCGCCGAGGCGACCGGTGAACAACAGGGGCACCGCGTAGGTCAGCAGGTAGGCGCTGGTCACCCAGACGACTTGATTGATGTCTGCCTGCAGGTCGGTCATGATCGCCGGGTTGGCCACCGCAACGATGGTCAGGTCCAGCAGGATCATGAAGAACCCGACCACCAGGGCCGACAGGCCCCACCACGGATTACGGTCGGTTTTCATCGATGTCGTTCCTGTCCGTACCGGCCGAGCACGACCGGCGATCCATTGGTTCGAGATGTCACGGTTCGGTCGACGCCCGCGACCGTCCCGGGTCGCCTACAGCGCTTCTCCGCAATTCGGCGAGAGTCTCGTCGGTCAACGCCGCGCTCCAGTCGCGGCCGGGATCGCGGGGCGGGTCCGGGATCCGCGCGCCTCCGGCGTCGAAGTTCTGCCACGCGAGAGAGCCGTCACGGATCTCGCCGATCAGGCGCCGCAACCATTCCGTTTCGTGAGCGGTTCTGTCGCGGAGGAAGTCGACGGCCACCCAGTACCGCCGGGGCACGTCGTTGTCGACGGCCCAGGCACGGATGGCGTCCAGTTCGACGAGATCGTCCTCGAGACGATCGATGCGTTCACCGATCAGGGCGACGACCTCGTCTGCCGGCAGATTGTGCGATTCGGCGAGGCCGAGAGGGAAAATCGGATACTCGCGAGCCGGTCGACGGATGATCTCGGCGATGCGGGCACGCACGGCCTCCGCTCCGGCCGCAGTGATGCTGTAGGTGGTGCGCTCGGGTCTGTTACCTGCGCGTTCGGTGCCCTCCTGCCGGATCAATCCGCTCTCCACCAGACGGGAGACGGTGTGGTACAGCGAGCTCGGCCGGAGCTTGATCAGGTTGTCCTCCCGGCGCTTGAGCAGAAGCTGATGCATCTCGTAGGGATGCATCGGTCGCTCCTCGAGCAGTCCGAGCACAGCGATGGCTATCGGTGTCAGGACGGCGATACGGGATTGTTCGGACACCGCTCCTGCCTCCTTCGATCGTCGGGAGGCGTTCGGGAACCGCGACTGCTGCGCCTCGAATAGTCGGTATCGAATATACGACGCGGATTATCCGACGGACAACAATGCCTCCTTCCTGGCGTTCGTCGCCGTGCCGGGCGCGCGGCAGACGTGGATCGGGGGTTCCGACCGGTGCGTGACATCGGCCGGAACCCCCGATCCGGTGACGAATACTGTTCTCGTCACGATCTGTGCAACCACACGTCGGGGATTCTTCGAATCTCCTCCCTCACATCGGGATCCGCGAGGACGAGAAGCAGCCGTGGCCGGAGCGACCGGGCCACCGAGACAACGGCCTCGATGGCGGCGAGGGCCGCGTCGGCCTGCCCGGCGGCAAGGACGACGAGGTCCTGCGCCTCGACGCCGAATCACGGCGCCGTCGCCAACCCCGCGCCTGCATCGGTCTGCGGCAACGGCAGCACCTCGGCTCCGTCGACCAGCGTCTTCCAGAGTTCCTTCCCGGTCCTCGCCGTGCTCTGCACGATCAGAGCCGCCAATCCCGCCACGTGCGGGGTGGCCATGGACGTCCCACTGATCGTGTTGTAGCGGTCCGGCATCGGCCACGACGAGTACACGTCTACACCGGGTGCGGCGATATCGACGGCGCCGCCCGGAACCACGGTGGCTCTGGCCGAGAAGGCCGCCATCTTCAGGTCGGACGCCAGTGCCGCGACCGCCATGATCGACGGCGAATTCGCGGGGCTGCCGACGAATCCGGGATCCGTCGGCCGACGCGCGTTGTTCCCCGCGGCCGCGACGATCAGCGTCCCGGCCGCCAACGCCCGCTGCCCGACGGCCTCGTAGGCCGTCACCGGCCGAGGTACGTCGGCGCCCAGCGACATCGAGATGACCTGGCACCGATTGGCCAATGCCCATTCGATCCCGGCGAGGATGGTGGAGTCGGATCCGCTGCCCTGATTGCTCAGTACCTTGCCGACGAAGATCGCGGCCCGTGGTGCGACGCCGTAGCCGCGCGCGGTCGGTAGATTCCTCGGTCCGCAGGATGTGCCGACGCAGTGGGTGCCGTGCCCGTTCCCGTCCTGGACGGCCTGACCTGCGATGAACGACTTACTGGTGATCGTCCGACCTGCGAAGTCGGGATGGTTGAGATCGAATCCGGTGTCGAGCACTGCTACCCGGACAGCGGACCCGTCGAACTGTGACGTCAGTGCCCGGGTGGCCTGCAGACCCCAGGTGTGCCTGCGACCGTCCGCCAGATGTGTCTCCAGGGCGAGTGGTGCCGCCAGCGTACGGACGACGTGTTCGGGTTCCACGGCCACGATCGCCGGATCCTGACGTGCGACGTCCTCGAGCGATTCGACCTGCGACCCGTCGACGGCGGCGACAGCCACCCCGAGCCGATCGAATAGGGTCGCATCGGTGGATTCGAGTTCGTCTGCGGGTACCGCTTCCGGCCCCGTCTCGTCGCTGGACGCGATCGAGTTCACGCCGCTGATCGCCTCGAGTGCGGCCACGCGTTCCTCGTGAGTGCTGTCCTCGGTGAAAGTGATGATCTGCCGGCCCGTGGTTTCGGCTTCGACGGGGCCATCGGCATCGTCCGTCATCATGATGCGTTCCTCTGATCCGAAGAGTGATACGAGATGCGGGAGAACCCCGCGGGATCAGTATGGGAACCGGCCGATACCGGCGCCTGCGTAGACGACTACCCCATTTCGACCGTGCTGGTCGCGTCACCGGTGCGTAGCCGTTCTCGATTTCGGTGTTCCCGACCGCGCTGAGCGATGTCGGGAACACCGAAATCGCATCCGGTCACCGCGTGTGCGACCGCTCCGGGACCGGCCGGAACCAGTCCCCCACACGCGACACCAGCGCGGGATCTCCTGCAGCCGTGACGGATCCGTCCCGGACAGCGCGCGACCAATCGCCCCGACCGCGAGCCAGTGCCAGCAGTGCCGGGATCGACGACTCGAGATACACGTAGCGAGCCGGGTCCAGCAGCGGATCGGTGAGGCATCCGTACGGTTGCGCGCCGCGCTGCACGACCAGCCAGTACCTGCGGTCGCACCGATGGTGGAGCCGGAACTCGAGCACGACCGGCCGGGCCGGACAGTGCGCGCGCTCCACCCGTCGCGCCAACCAGCCGAGCACAACGTCCGGGTCGCGTTCGACCATCGCCGGATCGTCCGGCAACCATGTCTCCGCCCAGGTGCGCAGCGCGCCGAGCGGTGCCATCAACCCGAGGCCGACGTCGGTCAGACGGTAGGCCGGGTGCGGATCTTCGCAACGGGACACCACCCCGAGCATCTCCAGCCGGCGCAGTCGGTCGGCGAGCACCGAACGCGAGATCCGGCCGGGCAGGCCGGTGGCGAGGTCGTTGAAGCCCTGCGGCCCGAGGATTCCCAACTGTCGTACGACGAGCAGACTCCACCGG
Organism: Rhodococcus sp. As11; assembly: GCF_048957735.1. Taxonomy (NCBI): domain Bacteria; kingdom Bacillati; phylum Actinomycetota; class Actinomycetes; order Mycobacteriales; family Nocardiaceae; genus Rhodococcus; species Rhodococcus sp. As11. The sequence goes on along the minus strand of NZ_JARDJE010000008.1, from coordinate 92,921 downwards.
TCACCGAGGTGTTCGATGGCCTTGGTGAAGGAGCAGTACCCGGCGGATCCACTCGCGTCCACCCCCCGAGTGTCCCACCGCCCGGCGGCCGGGTGCGGTTCGAAGTTCGAACTGGTCACGTCCCACTCGACGACGGATCGTGAAGACGAGGACGAGATCCGGAGGTCACGATGAACATCCAGACGCGCGTACCGGGTCACCCGACTCGCGTGCAGAACGGATACGATCGGATGGTTCGGGACGCCGGTGGTCGGAGCCGATTCGTCCCGACACGGACGGGCCGGGCACACGTCGTCGAGCACGGTGACGGGCTACCGGTCGTCCATCTGCACGGCAACAACACCTCGTCGTTGTCGCACCTGATGCTGCTCGAGCACACGACGGCGGTGCACTCGTTCCTGGTGGATCGGCCGGGTTTCGGTCTCAGCGATCCGTCGGACTTCCGCCGCACCGGGCTCCGGCGGCATGCGGTCGGATTCGTCGACGACGTGCTCGACGGGCTCGGGCTCGAGTCGGCGGTTCTGGTCGGCGCGTCGGGCGGAGGGATCTGGTCGATCTGGTACGCCCTCGATCGTCCGGAGCGGGTGCGGGGTGCGGTCACGCTCGGGTCCGTCCCGCTGCTGCCCGGTGCTCGGATTCCCGTCGATGTCCGGGTCATGGCGACCCCCGTTCTCGGGCAACTGCTCGGCCGCATCGTGAAACCGGGTCGACGGATGCTGCTGCACCTGCTGTCCTCGGTGGGCGAAGGCGAGACCATCCGGCGGTACCCCGAGCTGCTCGACTCGCTCGTCGACGCGGCGCACGATCCCGTCGCGAGGGCAGCGAACGTTGCGGAGTTGCAGGCGATCCTGTCACCGTTCGGCACCCGGCGCGCCGCCAGGATCTGTCCGGATGTGCTGCGGCAGCTACACGTTCCCACGCTGATGATCTGGGGTGACCACGATCCCGTGGTCCCGGTCGAGGACGCCCGGGCCGTCGCGGCACTCGTACCGCACGCGCATCTGGAAGTGCTGGTCGCGGGACACGTGCCTCAGCTCGGCCATCCCGCACGGGTGGCGGCGCTGATCGAGGAGTTCGCCCACTCGATTCCGTGAGCAGCCCGCGGGACGCGATCAGTGCTTCAGGTGTTGCAGCCGTTCGTGTTCCGACAGTCCACCCCACACTCCGTGCGGTTCGCCGCTGAGTATCGCGTGGGTGCGGCACTCGGCCAGCACCGGGCAGTTCGCGCAGATGCGTTTCGCGACGACCTCGCGCCGCCTGCGGATGCTCGGTGGCTCGCCGTCCGGGGCGAAGAAGAAGTACTCGTCGGAGGTCCGGCAGTTGGCATGCTGCTGCCATCCGAGACGTGGCCGGACACGCTCGGTCAGCAGGGTCATCCGATCATCACCACCTCCAAAGTGCGGGGGCCGTGCACGCCCTCGACGCGTTCGAGTTCGATGTCCGACGTCGCGGACGGCCCACTGATCATCGTGATCGGCCGCTCCGGGACGAGCCGGGCCAGCGCTTCGGGCACTCCCACCTCGACATCGCTCATCGCCACCACGCACACGTGCAGGTCGGGGACCAGTGTCAGCGCGCGTCGCCCCTGGTCGAGGCTGCCGTCGAGGAAGATCGTGCCCGTCTCCGCGCAGGTCACGGCCGAGCCGGTGACGACCCCGTCGAGATCACCGAGGTCGGCTGCGGGCCTGTCGGTGGAGTCGACCACCACCTCGCCACCGAACTCCGCCAGCCACGACCGATCCAGGCCCTCCGGGACCCCGACGCGGCGCACCCCGCGATCCGTGAGGATCTTCGCCAGCACGACGGGCAGATCCTCCGGCGTGCTCTCGTGCACGTGAGCCTTGTAGTCGACCAGCCGATCGACCAGCAGCTCACGGCGCTCGGCGTCCGGCAGGGTGCGTCCGAGACGATAGTCGCGCGGTACCTCGACCGGTGTCGGCGGTGCGAGGGTCTGCGCCGAACGGATCCGGCCGAGAATCGCGTCGCGGCTGCTCATCGCTGCTGTCCTTCCTCGCGTGCCTTCGCGAGCGCGGCACGGCCTTCATCGGATGCCCACCATTGCCGGAAGGTCTGTTTCGGCGGGGCCGGCATGTCACGGGCGTCGGTCCAACCGGCGAGCGGACCGGGCAGACTGGTGATCTTCCCCTTCTTGCCGGCGAGGACGCGGCCGAGTCCGGCGGCCTTCTGCGCGGCCGTCCAGCGCTGCGAGGACGACATGGCCAGCGAGGCGGCCTTCATCGCCGCAGCCTCGGGCCCGAAGCGGGCGTGTTCGACCTTCTGGTGGCGCAGTTCCACCAGCAACGAGGGGATGTCGATCTTGACGGGGCAGGCGTCGTAGCAGGCACCGCACAGGCTCGATGCGAACGGCAGGCTGGCGTTGGGGTCGTCGGGTCGGTCCATCCCGGCCAACTGCGGGCTGAGGACGGCGCCGATCGGGCCCGGGTAGGTCGAGCCGTAGGCGTGGCCCCCGGTGCGCTCGTAGACCGGGCACACGTTCAGGCATGCCGAGCACCGGATACAGTGCAGCGCTTCACGTCCGATCTCGTCGGCGAGCGCGGCGGTGCGGCCGTTGTCGAGCAGCACGAGATGGAACTCCTGCGGGCCGTCGCCGGGGGTGACACCGGTCCACATCGACGTGTAGGGATTCATGCGCTCCCCCGTCGACGAGCGCGGCAGCAACTGCAGGAACACCTCGAGGTCACGGAAGGTGGGCAAGAGTTTCTCGATGCCCATGACGGTGATGAGTGTCTGCGGCAGCGTCAGGCACATGCGGCCGTTGCCCTCGGATTCGACGACGGCGAGGGTGCCGGTCTCGGCGATGCCGAAGTTCGCGCCCGACACCGCGACCGGCACGGTCATGAACTTGTGACGCAGGAACTTTCGTGCCGCGGCTGCGAGATGACGGGGGTTGTCGTCGAGGTCGGGGTCGACGTCCGGCATCTCACGCAGGAAGATCTCGCGGATCTCGGCGCGGTTGCGGTGGATGGCGGGCACCAGGATGTGCGAGGGCTTGTCGTGGCCGAGTTGGACGATGAGCTCGGCGAGGTCGGTCTCGTAGGCCGCGATCCCCCGTTCTTCGAGATGCTCGTTGAGCCCGATCTCCTGGGTGGCCATCGATTTGACCTTGATGACCTCGTCGGATCCTGTCTTCCGGATCAGCTCGGTGACGATGGCGTTGGCCTCGGCGGCGCCGGCAGCCCAGTGCACCACGCCACCACGCGCGGTCACCGCCTCCTCGAGCTGGGTGAGCAGCTCCGGGAGGCGGTTGAGCACGTCGGTCTTGATGGCGGCGCCGGCGTCGCGCAGTTGTTCCCAGTCGGGCAGTTCCCCGGTGACGTTCAGTCGCTTGGCACGGATGGTGTGGGTGGCCTTGCCGATGTTGCGCCGCAACTGCGGGTTCGCGAGTTCCTGGTGCGCTGCGTCGGGAAACTTTCTGATGCCGCGCAGATTTCCGGATCCACGCGGCGGGACGGTGGGCATACCGAGTGCGGTCACGCGGGCACTCCCTTGGGGGCGACGGCCGGTTCCACGGAGGCGAGGATCTCGGCGAGGTGGATGGTGCGGGTACCGGTGCGCAGGCGCGTGAGACCACCGCCGATGTGCATCAGGCACGACGAGTCGCCGGCGCTGCAGTATTCGGCGCCGGTGGCGGCGACATTGCTCAGCTTGTCGGCGAGCATCGCAGTGGAGGTCTCGGCGTTCTTGATCGCGAAGGTGCCCCCGAACCCGCAGCACGAATCGGCCTCGGGCAGTTCGACGAGATCGATCTCGCGCACGGCTCGCAACAACTGGAGCGGCTTCTCCCCCACCCGCAGCATCCGCAACGAATGACAGGTGGGGTGATAGGTCACCCGGTGCGGGAAATAGGCGCCGACGTCGGTGACGCCGAGGACGTCGACAAGGAATTCGGACAACTCGTACGTCTTGGCCTTGACGGTGTCGACCCGTCCGCACAACGACGCGGAACCGTAACGGGAGGCGACGATGTCGTGCTGGTGGCGAACGGATCCGACGCACGATCCGGAGGGGGCGACGACGGCGTCGATGCCGCTGTCGCCGAAGGCGTCGACGTAGTTCTCGACGAGCGGCAGCGCGTCGGGTTGGTAGCCGGTGTTGACGTGCATCTGACCGCAGCAGGTCTGGCGTTCGGGGAAGACGACGTCGTGCCCGAGCCGGGTGAGGAGCAGGGCGGTGGCCGAAACGGCCTTCGGGAACATCGTGTCGCCGAGGCACGTCGCGAACAGGGCGATTCGCATGGAGATCTCCGCATCGGGGGTGTGGTCTGACCACATTGAACCACACGTTCCGGAGATCCGCCGCACATTTTCGGACAGTGACCGCACATTCCGTCAGGGGGTCGACTGTGACGCGGACCATGGTGTACTTTCACGTGGTCTGACCACATCGGTCGAAATCACATCCGCCGCCGACAGCGGCGCAACCACAGGAGTTTCGTGTGGCAACCCGGATATCGGCGGTGACATTCACACCCGCCACTGACGCCATCGCAGGCAGCCTCACCGCATCGGCTCTCGTGGGCCTTGCGCCGCTGCTGACCTTCTTCGTCCTGCTCGCCGGCTTCAAACTCAAGGCCTGGTATTCCGGACTCGGCGCCCTCGTCGCCGCGCTCATCGTCGCGATCATCGGCTTCGACATGCCCGCGCCCCTGGCCGGCCTGTCCGCCCTGCAGGGCATCACCTTCGGACTCTTCCCGGTGATGTGGATCGTGATCACCGCGATCTGGTTCTACGAACTCACCGTCGTCAGCGGCCGGTTCGAGGATCTGCGGCGCATCTTCAACTCGATCGGCCACGGCGACATGCGGATCCAGGCGATGCTCATCGCCTTCTGCTTCGGTGGCATGCTCGAAGCACTGGCCGGATTCGGCGCACCCGTGGCGATCACCGGCGCCATGCTCGTCACCCTCGGCATGCCTGCCCTGCGAGCCGCGGTCACGGTCCTGATCGCCAACACCGCGCCGGTCGCCTTCGGCGCCATGGCCATCCCGATCACCACCGCCGGTGCCCTGACCGACATCCCCGCCACCGAGATCGCCGCCGTCGTGGGCCGTCAGACCCCGGTCCTGGCGCTCTTCGTGCCGCTGTTGCTGCTCTTCCTGGTCGACGGTCGTCGCGGTGTCCGGCAGGCCTGGCCGATCGCGTTGGTCACCGGCACGACGTTCGCGCTCGCCCAGTTCTGGTGCTCGAGCCACTTTTCGTACGAACTCACCGATGTCGTCGCCTCGCTCGCCGGTCTCACCGCCGCCGTGCTGATGCTGCAGGTCTGGAAGCCGCGGACCCCCGAGGACCAGCTCTCGCGTACCCGCACCGATGTCATCGCTGTCCAGGCCGGCAAGGAGGGCCCCGGAGCCGCTCGTGCGCCGCAGCGTCCCGTCGCCGACGAGTCGCTGACCACCTCGCGCGTCGTCATGGCGCTGTTCCCGTACCTGCTGGTCATCACCGTGTTCGGCATTGCGAAGCTGTGGACCGTCGGTGTCGATCTGCCGGAGCGTCTCGCCGCCACCGACGTCGAGATCGAGTGGCCCGGCCTGTACGGCAATCTGCTCACCGGCGGGGGCGACGCATCGAGCAGCGCGGTCTACACCTTCTCGTGGCTGTCGTCGCCGGGCACACTGCTACTGCTCAGCGGCGCGATCGTCACTCTCGTCTACGCGCGGCGGGACAGCGGCGGCATGTTCCCGCTGACCGTCCGCCGAGCCGTGGCCACCTTCGGCACCACCGTCGTGCGTATGAAGCTCGCCATCGCCACGGTGGCCACCGTGCTGGGTCTGAGTTATGTGATGAATCAGTCCGGCCAGACCGTCGCGATCGGCACCTGGCTCGCCGGCACCGGTACGATCTTCGCCTTGTTCTCCCCGATCCTGGGCTGGCTCGGCACCGCCGTCACCGGCTCGGATACCTCCGCCAACGCCCTGTTCGCCCGCCTGCAGCAGGCAGCCGGGCAGACCGCCGGCATCGACCCGACCCTGCTGGTCGCGGCGAACACCTCCGGTGGTGTGGTCGGCAAGCTGATCAGCCCGCAGAACCTCACCATCGCCGCCACCGCGGTCGATCAGCCGGGCAGCGAATCGGTGTTGTTGCGCAAGGTGATCGGCTACAGCGTCGCGATGCTCGTCATCCTCTGCGTGCTGGTCTACCTGCAGTCCACACCGGTGCTGTCCTGGATGCTCCCCTGATCCGGAATCGACTAGGCTCTGAAGTCATGTCGTCGTCCGAGGGTCGTGCGTGGGAGCAGGTGCTGAACCACCTGGAGCAGATGCTGGTCTCGGGAGAACTCGGCCCGGGCCAGCATCTGCCCCCGGAGCGCACGCTCGCCGCACAACTCGGCGTCGGCAGGTCTTCGGTTCGTGAGGCACTGCGCGTGATGGAGGCCCTCGGACTGCTCAGCACCCACACCGGTTCCGGGCCGAACGCCGGCGCAATGATCGTCTCGCGACCCACCGGCGGGATGTCGATGCTCATGCGCCTGCAGGTCGCGGCGCAGAACTTCCCGGTCTCCGACATCGTCCGCACACGTCTGGTACTCGAGACGGAAGTGATGCAGACACTGGCCAACCGAACCCCGGCACCGGAACTCACCCAGGCCGAGGAACTCCTGGACGCGATGGACGCTCCGGAGTTGGCCGCACCCGAGTTCCTGGTTCTCGACGCCCAGTTCCACGTCGCGATGGCCGACGCGGCCGGCAACCTCGTCGTCGCGGCGATGATGGCCGGTCTGCGCGACTCCATCGAGAGCTACGTCCTTGCGGGCGCGCCGCACACCGACTGGCCCGCGACCTGCGTGCGGCTGCGTCACGAGCACCGCGGTCTCGTCGACGCGGTCCGCGCCGGCGACGCCACGCTCGCACGCAAGCGCATCGTCGAGCACATCCGCGGTTACTACGCTCGAAGTTTCGGCGCCGACGCGTTCTGACGCTGCTCCCCCACACCTGCACGGTCGACCCGGTCCGACGAGACAAACTGTCGGGCCGGGCTTTTCGGATGTTCGATCACTGCTCTTGCAACTGCCGGATGGCGTCGACCAGCGGCGCCAGGACGGGTTCGGTCGCGGCCTCGTCGAGCGCCTCCCGCAGGGCGGTGTTGTGGGTGGGCCGGGCCTCTTCGAGCAGGCGCCGACCGGCGTCGGTGACGTCGGTGTAGATGCCGCGACGATCGGTAGGACACAGATAGCGCGAGAGCAACCCACGATCCTCGAGCCGCGTGACCAACCGCGTCGTCGCGCTCTGACTGAGAACCACAGCATCGGCGACCTGACGCATCTGCAGGTGCCCGCCCTCCCCCTCGCGCTGACGGTTGAGCACATCCAGCAGCGAGTACTCGCGCACGCTCAACCCGTGGCCGGACTGCAGGGCGCTCTCGATCCGGTTCTCGAGCCGCCCGTGCAGGAGCGACAGCGCCGACCAACTGTTGGCCAGCGCGGTCATCGAGGGGTCCGTGGCGGTCATGGTCGGCTCCTGGGTCGGCTCGTACGAACAGGTGACGCCGACGGCATGCCGACGTTGTCGCAACGCTCACTATACCCGCGCTTGCAATTAGTCGGCGCCTGCAATTATTGTCTACGCCAGTAAAGCGCGTCTGCGTCTCTTCTCGATCGAAGGATCGTTCTCATGCCACTCGCTCTGCTGGCCCTGGCCATCGGCGCCTTCGGGATCGGCACCACCGAGTTCGTGATCATGGGTTTGCTCCCCCAGGTCGGATCGGATCTCGGCGTGTCGATCCCCACGGCCGGATATCTGGTCACCGGCTACGCCCTCGGCGTCATGATCGGCGCCCCGATCATGACGGCGCTCGGCACCCGGATCTCCCGTAAGAACATGTTGATGCTGCTCATGGGCCTGTTCGTCCTGGGCAACGCCGTCTCCGCCCTCGCGCCCACCTTCGCCGTCATACTGATCGGCCGCGTCGTCGCCTCCCTCGCCCACGGGGCCTTCTTCGGCATCGGCTCGGTCGTCGCCGCCGAACTGGTGGCACCGCAGAAAAAGGCGGCTGCCATCTCCCTGATGTTCACCGGACTGACGGTGGCCAATGTCGCCGGCGTGCCGCTGGGCACCTTCGTCGGCCACACCGCGGGCTGGCGCGCGACATTTCTGATCGTCGCCGCGCTCGGCGTCGTCGGCCTGGCCGGCGTCGCGAAGCTCGTTCCCGACGTCCCCCGACCCGCAGGCGTGCGGCTGCGCCACGAGATCGCGGCGTTCAAGAACGTCCAGGTCGTACTGGCCATGACCATGACGGTCCTCGGCTTCGGTGGCGTGTTCGCCGCGATCACCTACATCGCACCGATCCTGACCGATGTCAGCGGGTTCGCCGAGTCCTCCGTCCCCTGGCTGATGGCCGTGTTCGGAACCGGCATGGTGGTCGGCAACCTCGTCGGCGGACATTTCGCCGACCGCAATCTCATGCCGATGCTCTACACCGCCCTGGCCGGCCTGGCCATGGTGCTCGGACTGTTCACCTTCCTGTCCTCCGACAAGACCGTGTCCGTCGCGGCGGTCTTCCTGATCGGCGCCCTCGGTTTCGCGACCGTGCCGCCCCTGCAGAAGCACGTCCTCGACCATGCGCACGGCGCCCCGACCCTGGCTTCCGCCGCCAACATCGGTGCCTTCAATCTCGGCAACGCCCTGGCCGCCTGGCTCGGCGGCACGGTGATATCCGCCGGATTCGGGTACACGGCACCCAACGCCGTCGGGGCCGTCCTGGCCGCGTCCGCTCTGGTCCCGGCGGTCCTGTCCCACCGACTACAGCGAAAGGACGACCACACCAACGCAACTCACACATCCACAGAACCCGACCTCCACAGCACAACCCGTGCTGCAGTCGACCCCGTCCGACTCTGATCCCGGACTACGCGAACACCCCCGAAGGAGCACCGACTCGTGACATCGTCCACGATCCCCACCGTCACCCTGAACAACGGCGTCGAGATCCCTCAGCTCGGCTTCGGCGTCTTCCAGATCCCCGAGGACGAGACCACCGCGGCCGTCAGCGCCGCACTCGAGACCGGCTACCGCCACATCGACACCGCCGCGATCTACGGCAACGAAGCCGGCGTCGGCCGCGCGCTGGCGGATTCCGGACTGTCCCGCGACGAGCTGTTCATCACGACGAAGGTGTGGAACTCCGATCAGGGTTACGACGCCACCCTCCGCGCCTTCGACACCAGCCTCACCGCGCTCGGCCTCGATCGTCTCGATCTCTACCTGATCCACTGGCCGACCCCGGCCCGCGATGTCTACGCCGACACCTGGCGTGCCCTCGAACGCCTCGTCGAGGAAGGACGCCTTCGCGCTGCGGGCGTGTCGAACTTCCAGCCGGCCCACCTCCAGCGCCTGCTGGACGGCAGCTCGCTCGTCCCGACGATCAACCAGATCGAACTGCACCCCGGTCTGCAGCAGAGTGAGCTGCGCGCCTTCCACGCCGAGCACGGCATCGCCACCGAGGCGTGGAGCCCGCTCGCCCAGGGCGCCGTGCTGGACGACGAGGCGATCACGTCGATCGCCGGGCGCACCGGCAAGTCGCCGGCCCAGGTGGTGCTGCGCTGGCATCTGCAGCTCGGCAACGTCGTCATCCCGAAGTCGGTCACGCCGTCCCGGATCCGGGAGAACTTCGAGGTCTTCGACTTCGAGCTGACCGACGAGGACATGTCCACCATCACCAATACCGATCGCGATCTGCGCACCGGACCCCATCCGGACCAGTTCAACTGACAGACCTCACCACTCCGGTTTCTCCGCCCGGGATCGGATCCGGACGCAGATCCTGGCTCATGGTGGATGCCTCTTTTCACCCCCATCCGTTCCCAGTACACCACCGGTATCGGGCGGCATACACCCCTGACCAGGGTGAAACCTGTCGTCTCACGGGTGAATGACGCAGCCGAATCCGATATGGCACGTCGCGGTCTCCTCGGTGTCACCCTGGCGGGCCGCGGGTCGGTACCGCAGACAGTAGTTCGGGGCGCACAGGTGCGAGCCGCCCTTGATGACGCGGCGCGGATACGCTTCGCGCGGATCGTGTTCGGCCTCGTCGACGCGGGGATTCGTCGGGATGCAACACGATGAGGCCGGCGCGACGTTCCTGCCGCTCGAAGCATGGTTCGCGGTGAAGTAGTCGGCGGTCCACTCCCACGCGTTGCCCGCCATGTCGTGGAGGCCGTATCCGTTCGGCCGGAAGTGTCCGACAGGTGAGGTTCCGGCGAATCCGTCCGTTTCGAGGTTCTGCCACGGGAATTCGCCCTGCCAGACGTTCCCGCCGGGCCGGCCCTTCGGTTCGCGCTCGTCGCGCCATGTGAAGGCCTTGCGGTCGAGTCCGCCGCGGGCGGCGAACTCCCATTCGGCCTCGGTCGGCAGTTCCTTGCCGGCCCACTCTGCGTAGGCGCGGGCATCGAACCACGAGACGTGGGTGACGGGATGGCGTTCCCGCCCGCCGACGGTGCTCCCCGGGCCTTCGGGATGACGCCAGTCCGCACCCGGGACGAACGACCACCACCTCGTGTAGTCGTCGAGCGGTACCGGCCCCGGAGGAGGCGTGAACACGAGCGAGCCGGGCACGAGCAGGGACGGATCGGCGCCGGGATAATCGGCCGGGTCCGGCGCGATCTCCGCGGTAGTGACGTGTCCGGTGTCCTTCACGAAGCGCCGGAACTCGGCGACGGTCACCGGGTGCGTGTCCATCCAGAACCCGTCGACCGTCACCTGGTGGACCGGTCGCTCCTCCGGATAGAAATCCTCCGACCCCATCCAGAACGTGCCCCCGGCGACGAGAGTCGTGTTCTGTGTCGCAGCACGCCTCATGACGTCAGCCTCGCACGGCCCCGTTCAGGGCGCGAAGGACGCACCGCCGCGAGGAGACCGCGCATTCACCGGTCCCGTCCCGCCCCCGTACCGCAGACTCGGGACATGCCCTCCACGACGACGGAACTGTCCCCGATGCTGGCGACCCTCGGTCCGCCGCCGACCGGGAATTGGGCGTTCGAGATGAAATGGGACGGCCAGCGCACCCTCGCCACGGTGACCGACGGACAGTGCCGGCTGACCAGCCGCACCGGCAACGACATCACCCGGAGCTTCCCCGAGCTCCCCCACCCGCTCACCACTGCGACGGACGGCCGGGACTGCATCGTCGACGGCGAGATCGTCACGCTCGATTCCGAGGGTCGGCCGTCCTTCGCCCGGTTGCAGCGCCGGATGCACGTCCACCGCCCCACCGAAGAGCTACGTGCCGAGCTACCGGTCCTGATCTACCTGTTCGACGTCCTCGCTCTCGACGGAGAATCCACGACGGAGCTGTCCTATCTGGAGCGCCGGGCCGTCCTCGAGGACCTGATCGTCCCCGGACCTCGGGTTCAGCTGTCGCCCTACTGGACCGATGTCGACGCACCGACCATGCTCACGGTCGCGCGCGAACACGGCCTCGAAGGGATCGTAGCCAAGGACCCGGACGCACCGTATCTACCCGGGACCCGTAGCGACGGCTGGATCAAGACGCCGCTGCGTCGGAACACCGAGGTGGTCGTCGTCGGGTGGCTCCCCGGATCCGGCAAGGCTGCCGGCGGCATCGGTTCGCTACTCCTCGGAGCGCACGACGACGAGGAACGGTTGGTGTTCATCGGCCGGGTCGGGACGGGATTCACCACCGCGACCCGCCGCGAGCTGCGATCGCAGTTGCGTCCGCTGGAGCGGCCCACCACCCCACTGGCGGTCGCTCCGCCGGCACGGGAGACCCACGGCGCCCACTGGGTGGAGCCCATCCTCGTCGGAGAGGTCGAGTACCGGGAGTACGCGGGCGGAAGCCTCCGGCATCCGAGCTGGCGAGGACTACGCACCGACAAGACGGTGCCGGAGGTCGATCTCCCGGGCCGACACTGACCGTCCGGTTACCGTGAGGCGCATGGACGTCCGTCGCAGTGTCGCCGATGCCCGAGTGGCCCGCCTCGCCACCGCCGACGGGTCCGGCGAGCCACACCTCGTCCCCATCGTGTTCGCCCTCGACGGCGACGTGATCCACACCTGTGTCGACGACAAGCCGAAATCCACCCGGCGCCTGCGTCGACTCGCCGACATCGCCGAGAACCCACGGGTGTGCGTGCTCGTCGACCACTACAGCGACGACTGGTCGCAGCTGTGGTGGGTCCGCATCGACGGCATCGCCACGGTCCACGACGCCGACACTGCCGAGGGAACTGCGGGCATCGACGCGCTCGTCCGCAAATACCCGCAGTACCAGGCGAAACGACCACCGGGACCGGCCATCACCATCGACAGGCTGCGCTGGCGATCCTGGTCGGCGTGAGCAACTACCGGTCCAACGTGAGCATCGCCTCGGCGATCTCGTCGACCACCGCAACAGGGACCGCGGTGCCGGCATCGTCCAGGACGAGCAACCGCGCTCTCGGGATCTCGCGTGCGATGGCTTCTCCGTTGCCGACGGGGAAGAACGGATCCCGGCGGCCGTGCACGACGAGGGTCGGGACGTCGATCTGGCGCAAGCGTTCCCGCCAGCGGGGCGTGCAATCGAGTCTGGCGAAGACCATTCCGAGCTGATTCGCGGACTGGACCGACGGCTCGTCGTTCGGTGTGCGGTCCCAGATGCGCTCGGCAACCACGCACGCGGCGTCGGGATCGTCCCCGAGGACCGCGGCGCGAGCGGCCGCGAATTCCGCCACGGCCGTGCGATCGGCCCAGTCGGGCATCGGGAGCGCGAACATGCGCTTCATCGTCGCCGCGTCGTGATCGGGAAGGTCGGGATCGCACGGGCCCGGTGCGACCGGACGCGTCCCGACCAGAGTCAGGGCCCGGAACGCGGCTGGATGGTCGAGCGCAGCGACCTGGGCCACCATCCCGCCGACACCGATGCCCGCGAGATGCGCCGGCCTGCCATCGAGCGCGTCGACGAGGGCTGCCGCATCGTCGGCGAGGTCGCGCAGGGTGTAGCCGGGCGCGTCCGGGTCCTTCGTCGTCGACTCCCCGCAATCCCGCAGGTCGTATCGCACGACACGACGCCCACCCGCGGCGAGCCGTGTGCACAGTTCGTCGGGCCACGAGAGCATCGTCGTGCCGCCGACGAGCAGGACGAGTGGTGCGTCATCGTCGCCGAAGAACTCGACGCCGAGGTCGACCCCGTTGGCGCTGATGGTGGTCATGGCTCACTCGAGCTTCCGGTGTGCAAGGTCGAGTCCTCGTAACGGGTGCCGTCGAGCCGTGGTCGATGTCCCATGTTCTCGTCTCCTTCTCGATCGGGTTCGGTCTTCTCCGAATCTGCGTGAACGAAGTCCGCGACAGTGGCCACGAGTGGTGGCGTTGAAAGGACAGACCGGAGCAACTCCCCGATCTCATCGGTCCGGCCGTCCAGATCCCCTTGCCGACGAGGACCTGGTCGAGACGCAGTGGGTCGCACTGCGCCTCGCCGAACGCTCCGACGGTTCGCCAGCGCTTCCCGCACTGCTCCACGACACCACCTACGTACCGGACACTGCGGAGGTCGTCGATTCCCTGATCGCTCGGAGCCTGATCCGCGACGACCGGCTCAGCGAATCCGGACGAGAAACCGTGGCAAGGATCGAACATCGCATCGAGGAGCTGACGTCCGGTATCTGGGAGGCCGTCCATCCGGCCGACCGTGTCGCCGCCGAACGTGCGCTGAACACTGTGCTCGACCGTGCCCGAGCGGTCCTTGTGAGTCGGTAGTTGTCAGCGCATCAGTCCTGTCGATTGCCGCGAGCGAGGCACCTTCTCGACGAGTTTGCAGGACGGCCCGTCGACGTCGAGAGCCACGATCGAGATCGTCCTGGGTGTGCTGTTGTCGGTCGTCGGTGTCCGGCAATGGTTCACCTCCTCCGTTCGAGCGTCGGACCCTTCGAGGGTGTCTTCCACCTTGACACGCCCGACTTACCCGGAGGGCACATACCGGGGTGCGACAGCGGTCAGTTCACGTGTGCGCGCAGCACATCCACCACCCGGCGGACCGCCGGCGCCGGGTTGTCACGACGCCACGCGAGCGCGATCGGCAGCACCGGACTGTTCCGCAGCGGGACGTACCGAACGCCCGTCACAGTGATGTCGGTGGTCGACGCGACGACGACCGCAACCCCCACCCCGGCACCCACGAGGGCCAGCAGGCTGTAGGGGTCCGGTGCCTCCCGGGCGATCACGGGGGTGAATCCGGCGGAGTGGCACACCGTGAAGGTCATCTCCCGCACGCTCGACCCGTGGGCGGCGGGATAGACGACGAACCGCTCGCCGGTCAGATCGGCGGCGTCGAGTTCCTCCCGGGTCGCCAATCGATGATCCGCCGGCAGCGCAACCGTGAGCGATTCCTGCCGCACCGTCTCGGTGGCGACGTCCCGGGGCACCGGGAGGCCGACGATCCCCATGTCGAGCAGTCCCTGCGAGACGAGATCGAGCACTTCCCCCGTATAGGTCTGCGGACGCAGATCCAGCTCGATCCCGGGACAACGCTCCTCGAGGCGCCGGGCCAGCTGTGAGATCACCGTGTAACCGCTCGCGCCGCCGAATCCGACGCTCACCACGCCGGTGACACCCGAGGCCGTCGACCGCACGACCGTCCGGGCGATCTCGATCTGGGCGGAGATGACGCGCGCGGGACCGAGCAGCGATTCACCGGCGGCGGTGAGCTGCACCGAACGGGTGGTGCGGGCGAACAGCTCGGCGCCGAGGTCGCGTTCGAGGGCGCGGATCGTCTGGCTGAGCGGCGACTGGGCGATGTGCAGTCGCTCCGCCGCGCGTCCGAAGTGCAACTCCTCGGCCACCGCCAGGAAGGCCTGCAACTGCCGAAGTTCCATGCCGACCTCGACTTTATAAGTTGATCTACACAATCGTGCTCGATTAGGTCTTGGACTTTACACGGTTGCGCCGGTGATAGTGATCCACGACTCATTCATCCGCGGATCGACTCCGCTCGACGCCCTCGGAAGTGCAGCGTGAATACTCCTCCAGAGCACACCGCGACCCCGCCGCCACGCCCGATGCACGACACCCGGGCCGCACGCCGCGCCGGTGTGACCGCCTTCGTCGGCACCACCATCGAATGGTTCGACTTCTACATCTACGGCACGGCCTCGGCTCTCGTCCTCGGGGCACTGTTCTTCCCCGACGCCTCGCCCGCGGTCGGCACACTCGCCGCCTTCGCGACCTTCGCCGTCGGTTTCATCGCCCGGCCTCTCGGCGGGATCGTCTTCGGCCACTTCGGCGACCGCTTCGGACGGAAGAACGCGGTCATCATCACCCTCGCGCTCATGGGCGCCGGCACCGTCGGCGTGGGCCTGCTGCCCACCTACGACCAGATCGGAATCTGGGCGCCTATCCTCCTCGTCGCCCTGCGAGTGCTGCAAGGCATCGCGATGGGCGGCGAATGGGGCGGAGCAGTCCTCATCGCCACCGAGTTCGCCCCACCCGGCAAGAAGGTTCTCTACGGTGCCTTCGCCCAGCAGGGTTCGCCGGTGGGCAATCTCCTTGCCACTCTTTCCTTCCTCGGACTCACCGCGATGTCCGATGCCACCTTCGAAGACTGGGGCTGGCGCATTCCGTTCCTCGCATCCGCCGCGCTGGTGATCGTCGCCCTCTACATCCGCGTGCGGATCCAGGAAACGCCGGAGATGCGCGTGGCCGCCGCTGCACAGGAACGCACGAAACTACCGTTGGTCGAAGTCCTGCGTTCACACCCGGCGGCGCTGCTCCTCGGTGTCGGTGCCGTGGTGGCGGGCGTGGCGATCACCTACGTCAAGACGACCTTCGCCCTCGCCTGGGCCACCACCGACCTCGGGTTCACCCGATCGGACTTCCTGCTCGTGATCACCCTCGCACTGGTCGCGCAGGTGCTCGTCCAACCCTTCGGTGCGGTTCTCGCCACCAGGATCGACGCGCGACGCGCCGTGCTGTGGATGCTCGGACCCGAGCTCATCGTCCTGCCGCTGATGTTCGTGCTGATCCGCACGGGCTCGCTCACCTGGGCGATCATCGGCATGGTGCTCGCCACCGCGCCGCACGCGATGTACTACTCGGCGCTGGCCGGCATCCTCGCGCAGGTCTTCCCCACCCACGTGCGCTACACCGGCATCTCGTTGTCGTATCAGATCTCGACGGCGATCTTCGCCGGCACCGCCCCGATGGCGAGCCAGTTCCTCCTCAACCGCGCCGGCTCGATCTGGCCGGTCGTCGGACTCGGGATCGGATACGTGCTGATCTCCCTGGTCTGCATGACCGCGCTGCTCAAACGCTCACCGACCAGCACCGAGCCCGACGAACCACGCCCCGCCCCCGCCCGGACGACGGCCGACGCCTCCTGACACCGAACGGACGAAAATGAACTACGCCCACACCGACCCGGCTCTGGATGCGGTACTCGACCGCTGGATCTCCGACGCCCACCGGCCGCTCACCGACCGTCTCCTCGCGCGCCTGGGTGCCGATGCCGCCGACCGTCTCGACGCGCTCGCGGCCACGGCGAACGCCCATCCGCCGGTGCTGCACCGGTACGACCCCGACGGCGAGCGCATCGACCGCATCGAGTACCACCCCGCCTATCTCGAACTGTGCCGCGCCGCCTACAGCGAATACGGTCTCTCGGCACTGTCGCACCGCCCGATCCACGGTTGGACGGACACGCCCCCGCATCTCGTCAAGTACCTCGCGTCATATCTGTTCGTGCAGGCCGAGTTCGGCCTCGCCTGCCCGGTGTCGATGACCGATGCCGCCGCGCGCACCCTGCGGATGTTCGGCGACCCCGAGGTGTTCGGCCCGTGGATCGACGGCCTGACCTCCACCGATCCGGCCACCGCTCTGACGGGGGCGATGTTCATGACCGAGACCCAGGCGGGCACCGATATCGCGAAGACCGAGACCCGCGCCGAATTCGACGGCAACGCATGGCGCTTGACCGGACGCAAGTGGTTCGCCTCCAACCCGGACGCCGATGTCGTGATCACCCTCGCCCGGTTCCCCGGCGGCGACGAGAACTCGACCCGCGGCGTCGGAATGTTCATGCTGCCCGAGCGGCTTCCCGACGGGAGCCGGAACTCGTACACGATCGACCGTCTCAAGGACAAGCTCGGCACGCGATCGATGCCCAGCGGCGAGGTCACCCTGCACGGGGCGTACGCGCTGCAGGTCGGCGACCTCGACCGTGGATTCCGGCAGATGACGGAAATGCTGAACACCTCCCGCCTGTCGAACGCGATGCGCTCGAGCGCCCTGATCCGGCGCGCCGTGCGCGACGCCGTCGCTCACACGAGGGATCGGGTGGTCTTCGGGAAGTCCCTGTTCGACCAGCCGCTCATGCGCGCCACCCTGCTGCCGCTGCTGCTCGACGCCGAGGCCGCTCTCGCGCTCGTCGCCTACAGCGGTGCGACCCTCGATCGCGCCGACCACGGTGACGCGCAGGCCCGCAGTGTCGTCCGGATCCTCACGCCCGTCGCCAAGCACTACATCTGCAAGCGCGCCCGCACCGTCACCGGTGAGGCGATGGAGATCCGGGGTGGCAGCGGCTACATCGAGGACCGGGTGTTCGCCCGTCTCGTGCGCGACTCACACCTCGGATCGATCTGGGAGGGTTCGAGCAATGTCATCGCGCTCGACGTGCTGCGGTCGATGCGCAAGAACGGCGCGCACCGGGTCCTGGCCGACGCGCAGCGCACACTGCTCCACGCGGCGCATCCGGAGTGCGCCCCGGTCGTCGCAGCACTGCGGGAACGCTGGGATGCGCTCGAGGCGCGCGGCGAAGACCTGCTCGCCGGCGACGACACGCACGCGCAAACCCGCTGCGCGACCTACACCGACGATCTCGCACGGACGGTGATGGCGACCCTGCTCGTGGACCTGGCGTCGCACCGCATCGCGCGCGGTCTCGGCCACCGGTCGTTGCTCGTCGCCCATGCCTACCTCGACGGCCTGGCCGGTGAACCGAATGCCGTCGCTCTCGACCACCTCGCCGTGATCGCCGACGGCACGGACGTCGACCCGTCCGTCGCGGCCGCCGCGGCACCGAGCATCGCCGCCGATGCGGCACCGACTGCACTGACAGGAGCCCGCTCATGAGCACGCATCCCACCGGCCCGGCCCCGCTCGCCGGCATCAAGGTCCTCGACCTGTCGAAAATCCTCGCCGGACCGTACGCGACCATGTCGTTCTCCGACCTCGGCGCCGATGTCACCAAGGTCGAGCACCCCCAGGGCGGCGACCCCACCCGGGTGTGGGGGCCACCCTTCGTCGGCGACGACGCCACCTACTACCTCGCGGTCAACCGCGGCAAGAAGTCGGTGACGATCGACCTCAAGTCGGAGGAGGGACAGCGGATCGTGCACCGGATGCTCGCCGACGCCGACGTCGTGGTCGAGAACTTCAAACCCGGCAGCGGCCTGCAGAAGATCTTCGACTACCGCGCTCTGTCCGAACAGCACCCGCACCTGATCGTCCTGCACATCTCGGCCTTCGGTGACGAGGGACCGCTTGCCGACCAGCCCGGCTACGACATGGTCGCTCAGGCCGCCGGCGGTCTGATGTCGCTGACCGGTGAACCCGGTGGCGCGCCGATGAAGGCCGGATACGCGATGGGCGATCTCGGTGCAGCACTGTTCGGGGTGATCGGGGTACTCGCCGCGCTGGTCGAACGCACTCGCACCGGTCGCGGCCAGTACGTCACCACGTCGCTGTTCGAATGCCAGCTGGCGATGCACGTCAACTGGGCCACGAACTATTTCGCCACGCGGGAGCGACCGCACGCTCTGGGCTCGGCGCACCCCAATCTCGCTCCCTACCAGGCATATCCGGCGAGCGACGGATACTTCGTCGTCGCGGTGGGGAACGACGGGCTGTGGGAGAAGCTGTGCGTGGCGCTGGGCCGACCCGAGCTCGTGACCGATGCACGGTTCCTCCACAACCGTGATCGCATCGAGCATCGCGACGAACTCGACGAGGTCCTCACCGAGGCATTCGCCATCGGGACGGTCGAATATTGGTGCCGGGTCCTCGAGGAACATGGCGTGCCGGTATCCCCCATCCGGCATCTCGACGAGATCTACAGCGATCCGCACACCGCCGCGATCGGCATGGTCGGCACCGTCGACCATGCGTCCGGGCCTCTCGAACAGATCGCGTTCCCGGTCAATTTCGGGGGGGCACGACCGCCGCTGCGGTCGGCACCGCCGCTGCACGGAGAACACACCGACGAGATACTCGCGGGATATCAGGAGGTCTCCGTTCCGTCCTAGCGACGAACGCCTCGAATATCGCTGACCTACGGCCGTTTCCGATCGATCGGGAACGGCCGTAGGTCTGTCCGGCCATGGACGGCGGTGGCGGCATCCCACTGCGGTGTTGCCGGGGTCACGCAGTGCGGCAGCACTTCTGAGGTCGATACGTCCGGATTCTCCGCGATACGCGGGGGTAACGTCCGCGAAACAAGAGCCGCGCATGATCGGCATCGAGTGCACGACCGCCGACTCGCACGAAAGAACGACATATGCAGCTGACTCCCGCCGATACCGAGAAACTCCTTCTGGCCGTCGCCGGCATGGTGGCGCGCGACCGGCGGGACCGCGGCGTCCGACTGAACTACCCCGAAGCCGTTGCCCTGTTGTCCACCTGGGTGATCGAACGGGCACGCGAAGGCGCCGACGTCGCCGACCTCATGGTGAAGGGCCGCGAGGTCCTCGCCCGCGAAGAGGTCATGGACGGCGTCACCGAAATGCTGACCGACGTGCAGGTCGAGGCCACTTTCCCGGACGGACGCAAGCTCGTCACGATCCACCACCCGATCTCCTGAAAGGAGCCCGACATGGCATCCGGACCGACTTCGGGACCCGGAGCGATTCGCGTCGCCGAGGGCTCCCTCACCCTCAACGCGGACCGCTCCGACGACGAGCGCATCACCCTCGTCTTCCTCAACACCGGTGATCGTCCCATCCAGATCGGCTCACACCTCCACCTGCCGGACGCGAACGCGGCCCTCGAATTCGACCGTGAACGCGCGCAGGGCTTCCGCCTGGACATCCCGTCGGGGACGTCGCAGCGATTCGAACCCGGCAGCAGCCGCGAACTGGACGCCGTCGCCCTGCGCGGGCGACGCGTCGTACCCGGTATCCAGGTGCGGAAGCAGGAGGACTGAGAACGTGGAGATCACACGCGCCGAGTACGCGGCACTGTACGGACCGACGGTCGGCGACCGGGTACGCCTGGGCGACACCGACCTGTGGATCCAGATCGAGGAGGACCGCACCTTCGGCGGCGAGGAAGCCGTCTTCGGTGGCGGCAAGTCCATCCGCGAATCGATGGCCCAGGGCGTGACGACGCGGGCCGAAGGTGCTCCCGACACCGTCATCACGAACGTGATCGTGCTGGACTGGTGGGGCATCGTGCGCGCCGACGTCGGTATCCGCGACGGTCGCATCGTCGCCCTCGGCCGCGCCGGCAACCCGGACATCGCCGACGGCGTGCACCCGAAGTTGCAGATCGGCCCGTCCACCGACGTCATCTCCGGTGAAGGCCGCATCCTCACTGCCGGCGCGTTCGACTCGCACGTGCACCTGCTGTCGCCGTCGCAGATCGTCGAGGCACTCGCCACCGGCATCACCACGATCGCCGGCGGCGGAACCGGTCCGTCCGAAGGATCGAAGGCCACCACCGTCACGCCGGGCCCGTGGCATCTGATGCAGATGCACCGCGCGCTCGACGCGCTGCCGGTGAATGTGCTGCTGCTCGGCAAGGGCAACACCGTCTCCACCGAAGGGCTGCGCGAACAGGCCCTCGCCGGTGCCGCCGGGTACAAGGTGCACGAGGACTGGGGCTCCACACCGGCCGCGATCGATGCGGCGTTACGCGCGGCCGACGAGCACGGACTGCAGGTCGCGCTGCATTCGGACTCGCTGAACGAGGCGGGCTTCGTGGAGAGCACCTTGGCCGCGATCTGCGGCCGCTCGATCCACGCCTTCCACGTCGAAGGCGCCGGAGGTGGGCACGCCCCGGACATCCTGAGCATCGCCGGATTGCCGCACATCATCCCGGGCTCGACGAACCCGACTCTGCCGCACACGGTGAACACCGTCGACGAGCACCTCGACATGCTGATGGTCTGTCATCACCTCAACCCGGCCGTCCCGGAGGACCTCGCGTTCGCCGAGTCCCGGATCCGGGCCACCACCATCGCGGCCGAGGACATCCTGCACGACATGGGTGCCCTGTCGATCACCTCGTCCGACGCTCAGGCGATGGGACGGATCGGTGAGGTCATCACCCGCACGTGGCAGGTCGCGCACGTGATGAGGAACCGCCGCGGGGCGCTCCACGGCGGCATGCCCGCCGACAACGAACGGGCCCGCCGCTACGTCGCGAAGTACACGATCAACCCTGCGATCGCACACGGCGTCGACCACGAACTCGGTTCGATCGAGGTCGACAAG
The DNA here is from genome assembly GCF_048957735.1 of Rhodococcus sp. As11. Classification (NCBI taxonomy): domain Bacteria; kingdom Bacillati; phylum Actinomycetota; class Actinomycetes; order Mycobacteriales; family Nocardiaceae; genus Rhodococcus; species Rhodococcus sp. As11. The sequence goes on along the minus strand of NZ_JARDJE010000008.1, from coordinate 71,495 downwards.
ATGGCCGATCTGGTCCTGTGGGATCCGAAGTTCTTCGGTATCCGGCCGTCGCTGGTCATCAAGGGCGGATCGATCGCCTGGGCCGCGCTCGGCGACCCCAACGCCTCGATCCCGACGCCGCAGCCGGTGCTGCAGCGTCCGGCGTTCGGCGATGCGCTCGCTCCGCACACGTCGGTGTCGTTCGTCTCCCCCACCGCCCTCGACGACGGCCTGGTAGAACGACTCGGGTTGCGCCGCAGACTGTTGCCGTTGCGGCCGACCCGGCACATCGGCAAGGCCGACATGAAACAGAACGACGTGTTGCCGCGCATCGAGATCCGCCCCGACACCTTCGACATCGACATCGACGGCGAGCGGGTCGTTCCGGCGCCGGCCACCGAACTGCCGCTCGCGCAGCTGTATTCGATGTTCTGATGTTGCCCGCAACTCTGTCCCCCACCACGGTGCTACTCCTCCTCGCGGACGGGCGCGCGCCGGTCGGCGGGAACGTCAACTCGGGTGGGCTCGAACCCGCACTCCAGGGTGGAATGTCGCCGACCGAGGTGCGCCGCTTCCTCGTCGCGCGGTTGCGCACCTCGGCGGCGGTCGAGGCCGGCGTCGCCGTGGTGACCCGGCACGCGGTGGACGCCGTGGCCGAAGCCGCCCTGACGCTCCGGATCGACGAGATCGAGGACCACTGGGCGGCGCGCACTCCGGGCCCGGCCCAGCGCGACGCGTCCCGGTTGCTGGCCCGCGGTTATCTGCGACTGGCCCGGAACCTGTGGCCCTCCACCGTTCTCGACGATCTCGACGCCCGGACCCCGCGGCCCTCGCGGGGACTGGTGGTCGGGGCCATCGCGGCGCTCGCGCGCATCCCGGCGATCGACACCGCGCGACTGGTGCTGTATGAGGAGGCGCAGGCGATCGTCGCGGCCTTCCTCAAACTGCACCCCTCCGACCCGGCCATCGGTTCGCGATGGGCGCTCGAGGCCTGCGCTCATCTCGAACCGCTCATCGCCGAGCTGTCCGCTCTCACCGATCCGGCGGACATCCCGGCCACCGGTGGTCCCCAAACCGAATTGTGGGCCGAAGCCCACGCATCCGCTCCGGAAAGGCTGTTCCGTGCCTGAACACATCACCACCCGTTCGCTCCGTCTCGGCGTCGCCGGTCCCGTCGGCACAGGCAAGAGCTCGCTGATCGCGACCATCTGCCGCACTCTCGCGTCCGAGCTGCAGCTCGGCGTGATCACCAACGACATCTACACCGACGAGGACGCCCGTTTCCTCCGCTCGGCGGGCGTGCTCGATCCCGAGCGCATCCGCGCGGTGGAGACCGGTGCGTGCCCGCACACCGCGATCCGCGACGACGTGACCATGAACCTGCTGGCCGTCGAGGATCTCGAACGCGACTTCGCGCCGCTCGACGTCGTCCTGGTGGAGAGCGGCGGTGACAACCTCACCGCGACCTTCTCCCCCGCGCTCGTCGACGCGCAGATCTTCGTGCTCGATGTCGCCGGTGGTGGCGACGTCGCCCGCAAGGGTGGTCCCGGCATCAGCCGCGCCGACCTGCTCGTGGTGAACAAGACCGATCTGTCCCCCTATGTGGGTGTCGACGTGCCGCAGATGGTCGCCGACGCCGAGAAGGCCCGCGAGGGCGGACCGGTGCTGGCGCTGTCCCGGACCGACGCCGCATCGGTGCAGGCGCTCGGTGACTGGGTGCGCGAGATGCTGGCAGCCCACCGCGCCGGGTCGCACACCCCGGTCGATCCCGGTCCGATGGCTCCGCACTTCCACGCCGACGACGACCACGACCACGGCCACAGCCACAGCCACAGCCACAGCCACAGCCACGCCGTCGCACACACGCACGACTGATCATGTCCCGCACCGTGATTGGTATCGACCGCGCACCGGGCCGGGCACGCCTGACCCTGCGGGCGGGCATGCTCGTCCCCCGCACCGTCGAGGTCGGTCCTGACCGCGCGCGGGTCGCCCTCGTCGCCGCCGGCGCGTTGTTGCTCGGTGGTGACTCGGTGACCGTCGACGTCCACGTCGACGCCGGGTGCACGCTCGAACTGCAGGACATCGGTGGCACCGTCGCCTACGACGCCGACAACCGGCTGTCCCGGTGGGACGTGCGGATCACCGTCGCCGAGGGCGGCACTCTCGTCTGGGACACCTACCCGTTCGTGATCGCCACCGGCGCCCGCGTGCACCGCGACACCCGGATCGAACTCGCCTCCGACGCCGCCGCGGACATGCGGGAGACGCTAGTCCTCGGGCGCCACGGAGAAACCGGAGGTGCGATCCGCAGCCGCACCTCGGTCACCCTCGATCGTCATCCCCTCTTCGTCGAGGAGTTGTACGCCCACGGCGCGTTCCCCGAACCCGGGATCCTCGGTTCCACGCGGGTGCACGACGTCATCGCGACCTACGGGCGACGCGCCGAGGGCGACGGCGTCGTCCAGCTCGAAGGGCCCGGCAGCCTGCTGCGGTTCCTCGGGGCCGACGCCCACTCCTCGCCGCTCGAATCGACCTGGCGCTCCTGGCGCTCCACACCCGTTCACCCGTCCACCCTCGAAGGGAGTCTCACCCATGCACGTCCCTGACCATTTCCTCCCCATGAGCGCCACCGCGCCCGCTGCGGCGATCGCCACCGGTGCGGTCGTCCTCGCCGCCACCGCCGGGCGGCCGCGCATCACGACCCGGGACACCTTTCTCGCCGGCACCACCGCCGCCATGATCTTCGGCGCTCAGATGGTCAACTACCCCATCGCCGGCGGCATCAGCGGCCACCTCATCGGCGGCGCTCTCGCGACCGCGCTCCTCGGGCCCCGGCTCGCGCTTCTCGCGATGACCGCCGTGGTCGGCGTGCAGGCATTGCTGTTCGGGGACGGCGGGATCAACGCCCTCGGGATGAACGTGCTGCTGATGGCGGTGCTGCCCGTCCTCGTCACCGCCGCCATCCGTACCGGCGCCGAGCGACTCGGCCTCGGGAAGCTGACGCGGACCACCGCCGCTCTCGGCGCAGGTCTGTCCGTGCCGGTGAGCGCCGCGGTTCTCGGCGCCGCATACTCGGCGACCGTCGGTACGGGCGCCGCCGCAGCGTTCATCGGCGATCTGACCGCAGTCCATCTGGCCATCGGTCTCGGTGAAGCCCTCATCACCGCCGCGGTGTCGAGCGCGGTGATGGCGTTCGCGCCCGGCGTGGCCGTGTGGGACGAGCGGTCCACCGTCACCTCGGTCGCCGTGCGACGGGGAGTCGCGGCACTCGGTGGTCTGGCCGTGACCAGCGCCTGCGCGCTGGCCCTCGTCGCGTCCGGCAGCCCCGACGGTCTCGAGCACATCGTCGGCGCCTACTCGCTGCCGGTCGGGGATGCCACCTTCGCCGGTGTTCCCGGCCTCGCCGCCTACGGCACGATCAGCGGCACCGAGTTCCTCGCGGCGCTGGCCGGGCTCGCTGCGACCGCGGTGATCGGCGCCGGCCTCGCTGCGCCGGGCCGCCGCACGCCGGTCCGTCAGGGCGCGTAGCGGTCACGGCACGCGCCTCGTCGAGCCCCTCGGTCGGGACACCTCCGATCGAGGGGCTCGATGAGTTTCGGGCCTGCCCCCGGTCGACATTCGTGAACGGATCCGTCCGACTCCGGGAGACGTCATGACCCAGCAGACCACCCGCGCCCTTCCCCCGATCGTCGACGAGCAGACCTGGCGGTCGGCTCTCGCCGACCTGCGGCGTCGAGAGAAGGCCGCCACTCGCGAACTCGACGCCATCGCGGCACAACGTCGCCGACTGCCGATGGTCGAACTACCCGACTACACGTTGATCGGCGTCGGCGGCCCGATCCGGCTCGTCGATGTGTTCCAGGGCCGCTCACAGCTCATCACCTATCACCACATGTGGTCCGACGGCGCCGAATGGCAGTGCGGTGGATGCACGAGCCTCACGACACAGTGGACCCGGCTCGGCATCCTCGACAACTACGACGCCCGCATGGTCATCGTCACCGACGGACCGATCGACGAAGCCCTGGCCTACAAGACGAAGGTCGGCAACACGATGGAGTGGTACTCGTCGTCGGAGAGTTCGTTCGGTGCCGACGTCGACGCACCTCCCGGTGGAGGGTTCGCGGTCAACGTGTTCCTTCGCGACGGCGACAAGGTCTACCGCACCTGGCACACCACCGGCCGCGGAACCGAACAGCTCAGCTACACCTTCGCCCTGATCGACCTTCTTCCGTGGGGTCGTCAGGAGGAATGGCAGGATTCGCCCGAGGGCTGGCCGCAGTCGCCGACCTATTCGGGGTGGCTCGATTCGCCCGACGTGGCGCGGCTCTACGGCCCGGGCACCGGCGCGCGGTGAAGGCGGGTGACATGGCGGACGCGACCCCGTCACGCGCCTGGTACGTGGGAACCGGTGTGTCACAGGAATTCAGTCGGCAAGGTAGCGCAACATCACTGCGGTGGCGAAGTGACGTGTCTCGACCAGGCGCAGATCCACGCGTTTCTCCAGGGGCGGGAACATGGGTGTGCCACCACCGAGCAGGACGGGTGAGACGAACACCTGGTACTCGTCGACGAGACCGTGGGGGATCAGCGACGCGGCGAGGTTCGCCCCACCGACCTCCATGACTCCGTCGCCTTCGGCCTTGAGTCTGCGCACCTCCTCCACCGCGTCGTCGCTGACGAGGCGACTGTTCCAGTGGACTTCGGTAAGTGTGCGGGAGAAGACGACCTTGGGCGTGGTCGTCCACAGTTCGGCGAAGTCGCGCTCGATGGGCGAGGCATCGTCGGGCAGGTGCGGCCAGTACTTCGCCATCAACTCGTACATCCGCCGGCCGTGCAGCGAGAGCTCGAGCTGACGGAACCGGTCGTTGTGGAACCGGTGCAGTTCGTCGTCGGGGTCGGTCCAGTCGATGTTGCCGTCGCGGTCGTTGATGTAGCCGTCGAGGGACACGCCGAAGTCGTAGATCAGTTTTCTCATGATCCGATAGACCGTCGGCGCGCCCCGAACTCATCGGCCCGGTGCGACTGTGTGGCGCTTACGGCTGAAGCAGCACGTCCAGACCACGCTTGAAGTCGTCGATGCGGCGACCGAGCGCGTGGTGACCGCCGTTGACGAGCTCGGACACCCGGACGATCCCCGCGGTGTCCGCGACCTCGTTGAGGTTGCGCGAGGACCAGTACCAGGCGGCGGTGGCGAAGGCGTTCTCCGGCGCAGCGAGCAGCTCGGGGTGCGCGACGAAGTCGACGCCGACGTGTTCGCTGACCTTCTCGTAGTTGTGACGGCCCGTGATCTGGATCGCGCCGCGCCCCTTGTAGCGTTCCCCGTCGCCCGGCTGGGTATTGCCGAGGTCGGCTCGCCCCTCGTAGGCGCGGCCGGACGCGTACTCCTCGAAGGTGCGGAAGGAATCGGATTCGACGGCGAGCTGGGCGATGAACGCCGCCTGACGGACCGGGTTGTCGATGCCGCTGCGCGTCATCGCATCGTTCAGCGGCGCGATGTACTGTTCGATCTTCTCTGCCGGGATACCCGGCACGATGCGGGTCAGCTCCTCGGGTGTGACCGCCGGCGGTACAGGAGGCGGAGCGATCTCCGTCGCGACCTCCACCACCTCGGCCGACTCCGTGGAGGTGGTGTCCTCCACGGAGTCCGTCACGGTCCATCCGTCGGCGGACAGTGCGTCGAAGTCCAGCGCCCGGATCAGAGCGCGGGGCTCCTGGAATCCGGTCGGTGCGGAGGTGGCGGTGTCGGCATCGGCGGCGGACGTACCGACTCCGATGGCGGTGGTGAGAACGGCAGCCGCGGCGAAGGCGGCACGGAAACGGCGCAATGATGAAACGGACAAGGTCGTGCTCCAAAATCGGCCGAATTGTGTCCGGCCCTCAACGGGGCCGCGGGCATCGCCGGCGGGATCTGGACCACCGCACGGAGCGTCATCACGCGACCTTCAGGTCACAACCAGGTAACGTCGCAGCTAGAGAGGTTTTCAAGCGATCGTGGCCGACGCCATCTGAACCGAGGCAAGTGAGACACGCCATACTCGAAAGTCGATCATTGCGGCCCTCGCGTTCGGCCGGCCCGATAAGAACCTGCCGTAACGGCACCTGGCCGATCCCGCCCCTCGTCCACGGAGGATCGACGTGCTCTCACCGAATTCCTTGTGCATCAATACCTTCGATGACACGACCGCACGCGCCGAAGGTTCACTCCACAGATGATCGAATCGAGGCAGCGATGGGTCGCCCCCTCGAGAACAGACCGGTTCGATTCGACCGAGAAGGTGTACACCCCCGAGCCGGGTCGTAATCATTTCGTGTCCGACGACACACCTCGATAACGCGCTGCCGCAAGCAGAGGAGTCCATCCGCGTTCACGGTGTAACGGACCCGAAGGGGAAGTACCGACCGGTATGTTGACGCAGGTCGAAGGCCCCAACTATTCGGTCGGGGCCGTCCATGATCAGCGCGCCCGAAACGGGGTCGACGCGGCGCGTTGCGGTAGCGAGCCCCGGTTCATCGCGCGAACTGCACTGAGGGGTACCGACCGCCCTGTATGCCGCGCCGAGAACTTCAACGGTCGCGGTAATACGCCCGGATCGCGCGGCTCATCACCTTGATCTCGCGGGTCCGCTCGTGCCGCAATCGGGCATCGGACCGGGCCGCGATCCGCTCGTTCTCACGCCGCAGTTTGCGATGACTCTCCACTCGCCGGGCATCGAGGTCGCCGCGGTCGACGGCGGCACGCACCGCGCATCCCGGCTCGGTCTCGTGCGCACAGTCCGTGAAGCGGCAGTACTGCGCGAGCTCGTCGATCTCGGGAAAGGCGGACGCGATGCCGGCATCGGCGTCCCACATCCCGACGCCCCGCAGGCCCGGCGTGTCGATGAGGGTCACGCCGCCACCCAGAGGGAACATCTCCCGATCGGTCGTGGTGTGCCGACCCTTGCCATCCCCCTGCCGCACCGGTGCCGTCGCCTGGATGTCGCGACCACACAGCGCGTTGACCAGCGTCGATTTCCCGGCGCCGGACGCTCCGACGAACACGACGGTGCCGTGGAGCAGCGCGCGCAGTTCTCTCAACCCGGATCGGTCCGGCGCGCAGACCTCGACCACACTCGCTCCGGGCGCGAGCACGGCGACCTGCTCGAATACCGGTTCGGTGGCGAGGTCGACCTTCGTCAGGGCGACCACCGGTTGCGCGCCGCTGCCCCAAGCCAGCGCCAGCAGACGTTCCACGCGACCGAGGTCGAGAGTGTCGGCCGCGACCGTCACCACGACCGTGTCCACGTTGGCGGCGAGGACCTGCTCTTCCGAACGGCCCGACGCGTCGGCACGACGAATCGCGCCGGTACGCGGCAGCACCGCACAGACCGTGCCGGTCATATCGCCTTCGGTGGGCGGTTCGCGCACGATCACCCAGTCGCCGGTGCAGACGTGGTGGCCCGCTGTCCGTACCCGCAGCGGACCGGCGGAGGTCACGGCGTCACTGTGACCGCGACCGACCCGCACGATCCTGCCGGGGGATCCCTGGATGCCGTTGTCCGCGAACCGTTCCGCGATCTGCTCGGACCAGCTGTACTCGACCAGCGGATCGGTTCCGGATGGGACATCGGGGTGCACGGTGACTCCTGGATCATGACGAGGCGCGGGTGGTCCGCTCCGACAGATCCGATGGTGAACTTCGCACCCCGGCAATGCAATCGAATTTCCGCGTGCACCCTCAACCGCGGTGGGCCGACAGCAACCAGGCCGGGAGCATCGAACGGCCCTTGTCGTCGCGTTGCCACGCGGCAGCCTCTTCGTCGCCGAGAAATGCGTGGATGAAGGCCGGCCGCACGTCGTCGACGGTCCAGAACTCGGCAACCACGTCGCGCAACTCGTCGTCCGTCACGGGATTCGGTCCCTGGCCCTCTTCGGGGAAGGCGTCCTTCGAGAAGGCAAGGACGCAGAAGGACGCACTCGGTGCAGCGGCACGGGTGACGGCGCTCAGGTAGGCGCGGCGCCGGTCCACGGGCAGCGAATGGAACAGAGTGCTGTCGACGATCGTCGCGAACCGGCCGTCGAATCCCGTGAACGACGTGATATCGGCGACCTGGAAGGTCGCGGTCGTCAGACCCCGCTCCGACGCCGCGGCTCGAGCTGCCTCGATGGCTGTGGGCGACAGATCGAGACCCACCACCGTGTACCCCTGTGCCGCCAGGTGGAGGGAGGTCTCGGCATGTCCGCAGCCTGCGTCCAGCACATCGCTGCGGAATCCGCCCTCGTCGATCGATCGGGCGATCTCGGGTTGGGGTTCGCCGATGTTCCACGGTACGGGGCCCGAAAACCCTTCGGCGACTCCCCGGTAGATGTCGTCCCACGGTGCAACCTGGCCGTCCTCGGTCATGGATCCGACGGTACGCCCGCCGCCGGATCCGCCGCACCGATTCCGAATTCGACACCGGTAACCGGTTCACTCGACCGGGTTCGTGAGGAAGGATCGACAAGCGCCACCGCTCGAGAGGGGAACTCACTCGTGACCGAAACTGCTGCCTCTGCACCCGCCGGCCCCGGCCGGGAACGTCAGGGGGTCGTGTACCGCAACGGAGCGTTGGGCCGGCGTCCGGCCGTTCCGACCTCCTTCGGCGACCTCGAACGCGCCGCGCGGCGTGCGAGTTCGAAGCGGGCCTGGGCGTATGTCGCGGGCGGTGCCGGCGAGGGACGCACGATGCGCAACAATCGGCGTGCGTTCGACCGCTGGGCGATCGTCCCGCGTATGGCCCACGGCGTCACCGAACGCGACCTGCGTACGACTGTGGCGGGCACCTCGCTCTCCTCGCCGCTGTTGCTGGCCCCGGTCGGGGCGGGAGCGTTGATGGCCGCCGACAGCGACCTGGCGATAGCGCGGGCGGCCGCCGCGACCGGCGTGCCGTACATCTTCTCCAATCAGGGCTGCAATTCCATGGAGGACTGTGCTGGCGCGATGGGCTCTGCGTCCCGCTGGTTCCAGCTGTACTGGAGTTCCGACGAGGATCTCGTCGACAGCCTGCTGCGACGGGCCGAAGCAGCCGGCGCCGAGGCCGTCGTCGTCACCCTCGACACGACGATGCTGGGATGGCGTCCGCAGGACCTGAATCTCGGGTCGTTGCCGTTCGCGCGCGGCGAGGGCATCGCCCAGTACACCTCGGATCCTCGCTTCCTCGACATCGTCCGGCAGCGGATCGACGCCGCCCGCGAGATGGTGACGGAGCGACCCGATGTCACGTTCGGCGCGATCCGCACACTGGTGTCAATGACCCGTAACCATCCGGGCCGATTCCTCGACAACCTCCGTTCCCCCGTGCCGCGCGCCGCTGCGGAGACCTTCCTCGACATCTACTCCAATCCGGGACTGAGCTGGGGGCATCTGGCGACGTTGCGTGAGCGGACGCGCCTTCCCATCGTGCTCAAGGGAATTCTGCATCCCGACGATGCGCGTCGCGCCGCGGATCTCGGCGTCGACGCGATGGTGGTGTCGAACCACGGTGGACGCCAGGTCGACGGGTCGATCGCCTCGCTCGATGCTCTGCTCGACATCCGTGCCGCGATCGGCCGGGAGCCGACCGTGCTGCTGGACAGCGGGATTCGCAGCGGTGCCGATGTCTTCGTCGCGCTCGCGCTCGGCGCGGACGCCGTGCTGCTCGGCCGGCCCTACATGTACGGCTTGGCGATCGCGGGTCGGCGCGGTGTCGAGGAGGTGGTCCGCAACGTGATCGCCGAGTTCGATCTCACCATGGCGTTGACCGGCGCCCGATCGGTCGCCGATATCGACGAGCGGTTCGTCCGGCCGAATCCCTCCTTCTGAGACAGGATCAGCCCTTGCGCGCACGCACCTTGCGGTACGGGGTCTCGTCGATACGCGTGGTGATCTCGGCGACCATCTTGTCGTACGACTCGTTCTTGCGGGCGATGCCGATGAGCCGCTCGGTGGTGCGCGCGGCGCGGAGGTTCATCGGGCGTCCTTCGACGCCGTACATCAGGCGCGCCACTCCGGCAGGCGCGACAACATGCCGTCCTGCACCACGACGAAGGTGAACACCTTCACCGGATTGCCCCACAGGCTCGGCTTCCGGAGCGCGTGCGTCGCCTCGGCGACAGCGACAACCAGTGGCGCTGCTCGTCGACGTACGCCACGAGGTCGGTACGGGTCGCGGGCGGTCCGGAACTGCGCGACGAGTTCTGCGGCGATGCGCTGTTCCCGCCATGCCCGCGACGCGAGAGGACGGATCGGCGTACACCCTCCACGAGACGGAGCCGGGGCCGCAGTAGCCGTCGTCTTCACGCGGCGCGTTCCGGGCAGGGTGGGGGGTAATTGCGGTTACGGGTAGGGCTCCTTCAGCACCGGGGGAAGTGCATATCGGGAGAATGTCATTTCCGTGTGCGAAGTTTCGCGCGCCGCTCAGGCCCCTCACCCCACACTCACCCCGGAAGATCACCTCATGTCTTCAGGTACGCCAACGCCGACCGGGCGGCGTGGTACCCACACATGCCGTGCGCCCCGGCACCCGGCGGAGTCGCCGCCGAGCACAGGTACACGCCGGAAACGCCGGTCGCGTACGGGTCCAGAGCCGGGCGGGGCCGGAGCACGAGCTGCACCGCACTGTTGGCTCCGGTGACGATGTCCCCGCCCACGTAGTTCGCGTTGTGGACCGACATCTCGGTCGTCGTCCGCACGTGCACCGCACGGATCGTGTCGCGAAAGCCCGGGGCGAACCGTTCGATCTGAGCGGTGATCAGCTCGGTCGCGTCGCCGGTGTACCCGTGCGGGACGTGCGCGTAGGCGTAGAGCGGGTTCAGGTTCCCTGCGGAGCGCGACGGGTCGGCGAGGAACTGCTGGCCGACCAGGACGTAGGGGCGATCGGGCATGGTCCCCCGGTTCACCTGACGCTCGACCGCCGCCGTCTCGGCGTACGAACCGCAGACGTGGACGGTGCCGGCGCGGCGGGACGGTTCGTGCTCCCACGGCACCGTGCCATCGACGGCGTACTCGACCTTGAACGCCCCAGGCCCGTGCTTGTACCGACGGTAGGCGCGGGCGGTGCGGCGAGGCAGCCTGGCGCCGACGATCCGCACGGCGTCGGCGGGTGAGGTGTCGAGGAGCACCAGATCGGGGTTGCCGAGTTCGTCGAGGGACTCCACGCGCACCCCGGTTTCGACGGTGCCGCCGTTCTTCTCGATCAGCGACGCCATCGCTGCGGCGATCGCGCGCGATCCGCCCTGCGCGACCGGCCACCCGTAGGCATGCGCGGCCGTGCCCAGCGCGATGCCGATGGCCGAGGACATCGGCGAGCCGAAGGGCCGCAGCGCGTGCGCTGCGACCCCACCGAACAGGGCGCGCGCCTCGGGTGTCGACCAGGCGCGCGCGAGCACGTCGGCGGGCATCGCGGCGAACATCCCGAACCTGGCGAGCAGCACCGGATGGACGGGCACGTGCAGCATCGGGCGCAGGAAGTCCTCGGTGATGCCGCCGAATCGTTCGGTCAGCGCACCGAAGATCCGGCGCCACACGGCCCCGTCCGTCCCGAGCTCCGCGGCGGTGTCGTCCACGGATCGATAGGCCGCGCCACCACGTCCGCCGTCGAGCGGATGGGTGTACTGCACCTCGGGCCACGACCAGATCAGACCGTGTTCCGCGAGGTCGTACCGCCGGCTGAAGGGTGTGTCCACGGCCAGCGGGTGGAAGCCGCTGCATTCGTCGTGGAGCAGACCCGGCAGGGTCAGCTCGCTGCTGCGCGTACCGCCCCCGATCGTCTCGGCTGCCTCGAGCACTCGCACCCGTACGCCCTCGGAGGAGAGGACGACGGCGGCAGCGAGCCCGTTGGGTCCGCTGCCGACTATCACCGCGTCGGTCATGCTCCAACCTTGACACGATCGGGCCGGACCTGCGGGTGGAGGTAGGCCGTCCCGGCCGGTTCGTAGCCGGCCATCCGCCAGGTGACGGTGTGCGGGATCGGGCCGTCGGGCAGCCACGGCTGCGCCGAGACCGCGTCCTCGATGTGATAGTGACCGCGCTCGACGACACCGAGCGCCGCGTCGATCACCTTGTACTCCAGCGTCTTCCGATGGATCGGCTGGGATTCTATCCAGACGATGACGCATTCTCCCGGTTCGAACCGGCACCGCGCCTGGACCGCACTGATCGTCTGCTCGTTGTGGAGGTGGCCGTCGCCGAACTGCCAGCCCACCAGGGTGGTGCAGGTGAACTCACCTTCGCGGATGCGGTAGTTCTCGAGCTTGTCGAGGTGCCGCATCATCAGCGACATCAACCCGCGACCCTGGCTGTGCATGGTGCGCCATGCGACCGCCTTCTGCATGAAGATCTCGGCGACCTCCTTGCCGAACGCCCCACTCAGCTGGTCGATCTGGTTGTCGTTGAACTTGGTGAGGTTCTCGTTGAGCTTGTTCTCCGCCTCGTCACCGCGGAAGGCCCACAGCGCCGACGCCCAGTTGCCGGCGTACTGACGCATCGACGGCAGGAAGGAGACGAGGTCGGGGCGCACGTTGCCGAGGATCGGGAACAACAGGAAAGCGACGAGGATCGGTGCGAGGATCCAGACGGAACTCACGTCGCCCACCCCGTAACCGGCGCCGGTGGGGAATCCACCGAAGAGCCAGACCGCGGCGAACATGTAGAAGACGTTCCACTCGAGCGGGACCGCCAACGGGAAGGTCGAGGTGATGAAGATGTGGAACATGACCATGCCGATGATGGCGAGCCAGGTGATCGCCGTGTTCGTGGAGAACAGCAGCACCAGCGGGACGACGAGTTCGACGACGGTGCCGCAGACATGGGCGAGGAATCAGCTGACCTTGGACGGACGCAGGTCCTGCGGGAAGTTGCGGTAGAGCGAGCGCTTGAACCGCTTCGAAGTGATCCACGGGGTGTTGCTGAGCATCGGCGGGATCACATTGGTGAAGTGGTGGCCGAACTTGGAGACACCTGCGCCGAACCACACGGTGACCAGCGCGATCTTGGCTGCCAGGATCATATCGACGTGGTTGCTGAAGATGCCGAAGAAGAACATGACTGCGACGTACTGTTCCGAGCGTGCGGCCAGGAAGACCACGCGGTCGCGCAGGCCCATGACGATGATGAGGCCGACGTAGGTCAGCAGCGCCCACTGCGGGAGCAAGCCGACCTCGCTTCCCGGCAGGGCAGCGGTCGTGACGCCGGGTCCGAGCAGCAGGAACAGCAGCGTGGCGAGGAGCGCGAAGTAGATCGCGACGTCGACGACGGTGCGATGGTCACCGCGGGTGAACGGCACCACCTTCGGCCAGGGTGGGAGCCGCAGGGTGCCGCGGCGGGTCCAGTAACGCCAGCCACCGGTGAACGGCTCGAACTTGAACGCCAGCGGTCCGGAGGACGACGCGTAGCCGGTGATCTCGAACAGGATCGTCCACACCATCAACTTCTGGTAGACGATCGGCTCGCCCCACCAGCCGGCGAGATCGGCGAAACCCAGTCCGGGCGTGGTGAGTCCGACGACCGCCACCCCACCGAGAACGTAGAAGATCAGCTTGTACACGTACAGCATGTGCATCTGTTCGGGGCTGCCGAAACCGTATTCGGCCCAGTGGGTCGCCAGCACCCGCATGCGCTCCATGAAGGGCATGTCGTCGTAGGTGGCCGGGTCGACCGGCGGCATGTCTGCCGTCTTGAATCCCATTGTTACTCCTGAAGGTGGGCAGGGCTCATCACCGCGAGGGGAACTCGCGTCGAGGTAGGACGAGAGGTGGGGTCAGGCGTGTTGCAGTGTGCGCCTGAGCGAGGGCTTGTCGATCTTGCCGACGGGGTTCTTCGGTAGTGCGTCGAGGATGTCGATCCGCTCGGGCACCTTCGCGCGCATCAGGTGCCGCCGGCAGTGCTCGAGGAGGCCCTCGGCGGTCGTCGTCGCATCCGGGTACAGCACCACGTAGGCGACGGGAACCTCGCCGAGGACCGGGTCGGGCCGGCCGACGACCGCGGCTTCGAGAACGTCGTCGATCGAGGTAAGGACGGTTTCGATCTCCTTGGGGTAGATGTTCTCGCCACCACGGATGATCATGTCCTTGACGCGGTCGACGATGCGCAGATAGCCGTCCTCGTCCAGGATCCCGATGTCCCCGGTGTGCAACCAGCCGTCGCGGACGGTCTCGGCGGTCGCATCGGGGCGATCGAGGTAACCGCGCATGACCGTCGGCCCCGCGATGACCACCTCTCCTGTCTCGCCGGACGCCAGCAGTTCCCCGTCCGGCGACATGATCCCGATCCGCTGCCCGGGCAATGCCGGTCCCACCGTTCCGAGCTTGCGGACGCCGTCGACGGGATTGCAGGCGGATGCGCAGGTCGCCTCGGTGAGGCCGTATCCCTCGACCATGACGAACCCGAAGCGGTCGTGGCACCGCTGCAGCAGTTCCTTCGGGACCGGAGCCGCGCCGCACACCACGAACCGCAGCGACGAGGTGTCGGGCCGGACGGTGTCGGGCAGCGCGGCAAGCATCGCGTAGATCGCGGGTACAGCGGAAAAGTATGTGGGGCGGAGCTTTTCCACGTGGTCGAAGAATCGGCTCGCGGAGAACGATCCGATCACACTGAGCTGTCCGTGCGAGCGCCAGACCGCCAGTGCGCTCACCATGATCGCGTTGACGTGGAACAGCGGCAGGACCAGCATGCAATGGTCGTCGGCTGTGAGACCGAAATGGTGCGCCATCGTCGACGACATGGCCTCGGCATTGTCGTGATCGAGTATCACGCCCTTCGGCCGGCCGGTGGATCCGCTGGTATAGATGACCAGGCTCGGTTCGTCACCGCGCAGGGCCACGGGTTCGGGGCCGTCACCCTCGACGGCGAGATCGTCCACGGTGATGCTCGACCGGCCGCCGTCGGGCGCGTCGGTTCCGTTGTTGACGACGAGGACAGCACCGGAGTCCGAGATCTGATAAGCCGCTTCCGATTCCGTGAACGCCGGATTGACGGGCGTCGCGGCAGCACCGAGACGCCACGCCGCGATCATCGCGACGAGCAGTTCGACCCGGTTCGGCAGCATGATCGCGACGACGTCGCCCGCACCGACGCCGTGTCGCGCGAACTGCGCTGCGACAGCGCGGGTTCGGTCGTCGAGCCGGGCGTAGGTGAGTTCGAGCCTGTCGTCCCGGACCGCCGTGCGAGCGCGATCCTCGGCGGGGACATTCCAGGGAGAAAGGGAAAGCGGGAGAAGGGCATCTACAACTCCTCGGTCCGACGAGCACGTATCGGTTGTGATGCACGACACTATGCGGCCGGCGTGATCCAAGACACGTCCCGCGAGACCAACTTCGACGCTGCCGTTGTCGAATCTGCACAAAAATCGGGTCAACGACGGGACGCGCGCTTCCCCATGGGCATCAGCACGGGTCGTCCGAGCACGTGACAGACGTGCAGAGCCAACTCGAGATCCAACCGGTTGTCGGAGATGGGCCGTCCCCGTTCCTCCTCCGCCTTCTGCAGCCGGTACTTCACGGTGTTCCGATGAAGGACGAGTTCCTCGGAGGTCTGCACATAGCTTCCGCCGGTCCGCAGGAACATCCGCGTCGTGTCCCGCAGACGCTCCGCGGCCGGGTTGTCGATCGCGAGTCGGCCCAGCGCATCGGCGACGAAACGCCTGGTCGTCGCGAGGTCGCGTGCCAGCACCGCCGTCGCGGACATGCCGTCCTCTCCGTAGTACACCGCTCGGCTGTGCGGAACGGTCGCGGTGCTCGCGACGATCCGCACCGCTTCGGCCTGCTCGTGGCTGCGCCGGAACCCCGCGACCCCGACCCCCGGCTTCCCGAATGTCACGCGCAA
Organism: Rhodococcus sp. As11; assembly: GCF_048957735.1. Taxonomy (NCBI): domain Bacteria; kingdom Bacillati; phylum Actinomycetota; class Actinomycetes; order Mycobacteriales; family Nocardiaceae; genus Rhodococcus; species Rhodococcus sp. As11. The sequence continues at coordinate 55,696 of NZ_JARDJE010000008.1, read as the reverse complement.
CCCGGGGACGGCCTGCACAACGGTCCGGAGGCGTGGCACGTCGACGACCGTGCCACCGCCGTCGTCGTCCACAACCAGGCCGTGCGGCGATCCACCGGGACGAGCAAAGGCGACCCTCCCCCACCGGCCGCGACCGTGAGGGTCTCCGCTGCCGCCGCGAGGGTCGGGGTCTGGTCCGCGCCCTGGGCCGGGCCTTCGATCCACGCGATCGCACCGAGGTGGGTTCCGTCGAGCCGGTAACCCGTCTTCGTCGCGAACTCCTCGGTATCGAACGCACCGCCGCTCAACACCTGTTCCACCAGCGCCGACGTCACGTTCTCGGACTGCCGGACCAGCACCCGCTGCTCTTCTTCGTGAGCGTCGAGCACGACGCGCGTCATCCAGTCCACATACTTGTGCATCCACCCGGCGAAATGGTGGAGCAGCTCGAGTTTCAGGTCGGGCGCACAATCGAGCTGCTGGATCTCCGCGAACATCTGGTTGAACAGGTCGTCGGAGCCGATGTGGTAGGCCCAGCGCAGCCGCAGGAACGCCGTGCCGCGCGAGCCTGACCGCATACTCCGTGGCGGCGGTGATCGGCTGGATACGATCGAGCGGGATGTCGTTGCTGATCATGTGCAGGATGGTGGCGACGTTGCCCTCCACGCTCGCGCGCAGCATGTCGGTCAATTCGGACTCGCCGAGATCTTCGACGGCCGACTCGATCGCCGCGTCCATGCTCGCGACGATCTCGTCTGACCGCCGCTGCATCCGCTCGCCGACCACCACCACGAGTTCCTGCACATCGGCGGCACGCGTGTCCTTCGACGGAGCACCGCGTCCGGCGTCATCGCTCATTGCACTCGTCTACCAGAAAACTCTCGTGCACAGTGTGCGATCACCACACCACCGACGAGGTCCTACACGAACGTCAGCCCGCGGCGTCGTCCTGACATGCCGCACAGCCTCGGGCAACGAAGGCCGACAACGGCATCATGTAGCGCAGGAACAACACCTTCTTCGGCACAGTGGTATCGCCCCACGGCAGTACGGTCACGGTCGGATCGACGACCGAGGGAAGGTCGGACGGCGCGGCGATCGCATACGTGTAGTAACCCGACGCGTCGAGTGCGCGATGATCTGGTCGAAGCCTGCCTGTGCGAGCTGTGCGGCGGGTCCGGTACAGGAAGTTCGGGTCGAACGGCTGCTCGCACGGTTGCCTGAGCATCGTCGCCCCGCCGAGGCGCCTGGTCACCTCGGGGCAACGGCACGCAGTCGCTGAGCGATGCGGCGTCGTCGGGCACGGACACGCGGATGATCAGAAGCCCACCGGGGTGCTCTGCCCCTCCGGAACACCGCGGATCTCGTTGCGCGCGTGGTCCGCCGGACCGGGTACCACAGTGGCATGCCACTTCTGCTGTGACGGACGGCGATTCCGCGCCGCTGATTCCGCGAACGGATTCCCGCTACCCGAATCCGGCACGATCATGTCGTCACGCAGCAAAGCGACGGTGTCGAAGTTCGTGCCGTAGGTGTCGAGCGAGAAGTACCGCGCGGCCGGATAGATGCCGGACACCTCGATCGAGTCGCCCGGGCCCAGCGCAGAAGGCCGGTTCGGCACCGTCGGCCGGGGGCACGGCGAGCGTGACGCTCCCGCACAGAAACGCAAGCGCGGCGACGATACGAGCACAGAGGACTCGGGACGAATTGCGGGACACGGGGACTCCGTTCGTCACATACACGATGAACGCGGGTCACCGCCTGTGAAGCGAATTCGGTGGACGAAATCGTCGATTTCACCCTCGCCGCATCAGGTGAGAAGCGCGGCGTCGAGTACTCGGCGCGCCACCGCGGGATCGTCGACGTGGATCGAGACCCGGCTCACGAGCGCCGGACGGCGGCGGTGTTCGAAGAATGCCGGCAACAGGACGTCGACAGGTTCCGCGAGCATGAGGTCGAGATTGGTGCCGTCGGGTCCGGGCAGGAACAGCACCTCGCCATCCACGCGCGTCTCCGTCGGCCGGAAGCGGTGGCGAGGAGTGCATCGCTGCAGGTTGTCGGCGCCGATATGTGCCACGACCTGATGTCCGGCGCGCAGGACCAGGCCGTCCCGCGTCAGAAGATGCGGATTGACGACACGATCCGCGAGCCACCCGACCAGGGGAAGAAGTGAGCACACCGAGACGATCGACAACGTCCAGCGCAGCCACTCCCAGGGCACGAGTATGTGGACCACCGCGATCTCGATGACCGACGCCACGAGCCACGCGATCGGCACGCTCATCGTGCCGCGGGTGTAGCCGATCGTCGTCACCCCGGGGCCGGCATCGACTCGACGCCCTCCTATCAGCAACCACAGTGCGCGATAGCTTCTCAGCTCCGCGCGCATCAGGGTTGCGGGCACGCGGCCGACGAGTTCGTCGAGCACCCTCGCCCATGGGGCTTCGGATCGGCGCAGAACTCGGATGCGCACTGCTCCGACGATCAGCACCAGGACCCCGAGAGGTAGCTCGAATCCGAGCCAGACCTTCAGCGCGGTCGCCGGGGCGAAGACCTCCAGCGCAGCAAGGACGGCGTTCGTGCAGGCCACTACTACGGTGAGGACAAGGGCGGCCCGGTGGACGAGCCGGACGGTGCGCTCGGTCATGACCGCGCTCCGTGCTGTTGCGGTCCCGATTGTTCGGCGACGCGCCGGACGAACCCGATCGCGACGGCCTGCTGGGCCGGGTCGGGCAGGAACTCGGCGAGAACGTCGATGTTCGATTCGAGGGCCGTCGCCGCCTCGGCCGCCCAGGAACCGAGCACCTCCACCATGATCGGGATGTCGTCGAGAAGTGCGGTCATGCCGTCGATCACGGCGGTGATCTCGTCGGCCGCGGCAGCGGAATCCTGTCCGGCGAGTCCGCCGAAACGTCGGTAGACGGCAACCATCGCGTGTCGTTGTCCGGGGTCGTCGAGCAGGGTTCGCAGTGCCTCGAGGTATTCCGGTGGGGCCTGTCCGGTGAGTGCGAGCATCTCCCAGCTGTCGCGCTCGCGCACGAACAGAGTCCGGGTACGCGGGTCGCCCTCGCCGTCGATGAGTTCGTCGAACGCATCGACGATCGGTGACGGCAAAGGCGAGAGCCGGTCGCCTGCGCGATGGCGCTCCAGGATCGCGGCGAGAGCATCACGCTTGACCTGCAGGGTCCGGATCTGGGCATCCGCCGCCTCGAGCAGCGATTCGAGGTCTGCAGTGAGATCGGACCCGGAATCGCGGTCGTCGCCGTCGATGAAGCGGCCGCCGAGAACTGTCGCCACCGAACCCAAGGGAACACCCGACTGGGCGAGCCGGCGGATGCGCAACAGGCGCACCAGGTCGGCGAACCCGTAGTCCCGATATCCGTTGGGTGCCCGTGGGGGTTCGGGCATGAGCCCGAGCCGGTGGTAGTGCCGGACGGCCCGAACGGTGGTTCCTGCGGCCTGGGCCAAGTCGCTGATCCTCATGGCTCCAGCATCGACCCTGACGCTACGTCAGGGTCAAGTCGTGGATGCGGCGCACCTCGGGCGGGAACAACCCGAGGAGGACGGCGGTTGAGTGCAGTAAGGTAGTTGACAAATCAACTACATGACCGAGAGGGGTTACCGTGCCCGCCGTAACCGTCGACAACGTTCTCGCTCTTCCCCGCGTCGAAGAGCCCACACCCGGCGCGCTCTCGCGTCCCGTCCTGTCCGTGACCACCGCCCCGCGCGGCTTCGAAGGCGAAGGCTTCCCCGTCCGCCGTGCGTTCGCGGGCATCGAGACGAAGCACCTCGATCCGTTCATCCACATGGATCAGATGGGCGAGGTGAACTACGCGCCCGGCGAACCGAAAGGCACACCCTGGCATCCGCACCGCGGATTCGAGACCGTCACCTACATGATCGACGGCGTCATGCAGCATCGCGACTCCCACGGAGGCGGCGGCACGATCGGTGGCGGCGACACCCAGTGGATGACCGCAGGCAGCGGCATCCTGCACATCGAAGCGCCACCGGAACACCTGGTGGTCAGTGGTGGGCTGTTCCACGGCGTGCAACTGTGGGTGAACCTGCCCGAGGCCGAGAAGTTCGTCGCTCCGCGGTATCAGGACATCGGTGGCGGCGAGGTCGCCTTGTTGTCCTCGGCCGACGGTGGCGCGCTCATCCGGGTGATCGCCGGAGAACTCGACGGGCACCGCGGCCCCGGTTCGACGCACACACCGATCACCCTGTTGCACATGACCGTGGCGCCGGGAGCGAGCGTCACGCTGCCGTGGAACCCGGAGTTCAACGCGCTGGCATACGTACTCGCCGGCGATGGCGCGGTCGGACCGGAAGACCGTCCGATCCGAACCGGGCAGACGGCCGTCTTCGGCAGAGGTGAGAGCCTGACCATCTCTGCTGCCGCCATGCAGGATTCGCGTACCGACGCGCTCGAGTTGTTCGTGCTCGGCGGCAAGCCGATTCGTGAACGCGTCGTCATGGCAGGTCCGTTCGTCATGAACACCCGGGCCGAGATCATCGAGGCGATGGACGACTTCCACGCGGGGCGTTTCGGGTCGATTCCTGCCGTGCGCGGCTCGGACGAGAAGGCCTAGACGTACCGGTCGCCCAGGGCCTCGCCCGCCGGAATGAAGATCCGGCGGGCGGGCAACCGGTACCGGCAACACCTCCGCTGGATCGACACCCGCCAGGGTTTCCCGTTCGCCGGGAACTTCGATCTCGCGATCCATGCGCATGCTCCGTTGACGGTGCACCTCGTCCAGATGTGGATTCCGCCGGACACCGCCGGTATCGAACCGAGTTACGAGGAACTGCCCGTCGCGGAGGAACTCGCGAGGGTAGGACCGGGCTTCACGGAGACGTTGCCCTCCGCGGCACTCGACGGACGAGACCGATCAGCAAATCGTGGCGAGCACACCTCCGCCACCTTCCCACGTGCCCATGAGGCCGGGACCGGCAAGCTCCACGACCGTCGGCAGGTGATGCACAACGATCGTGATACCCGCTGTGCCGATATGCGTCCGACTGTCGCTCTCATCGGTTGCATCGATTGTTGTGACTGCAGGGACCTCGATGCCCTCGGCACCACTTCCCCGAACGCGAACAGTTCCGGCGACCTTCCTCGGTTTGCCCCCGTCGACGTGGACATAGTGTTCGGCTTCGCTTCCGCCACTGCAGATCGTGACGAGTAATTGCCGGACGTAGACGGGATCGGTGGTCGCGTCGTAGACGAATCGGTGTCCCAGCACCGAATGTTCCGTCTCCCCGACCGATCGACCGTCGGGTAGTGGCGCCGAACGATAGGTCCAGGGCACCTGATAGACGACGCCTCGGGTGTCGCGCACGAGGTGGGTTTCGATACCGACCTCACCGGCCGGATCATCGAAACGAAACGCGCCGAGCCGGTCGACGTCGGAGTCGCCACCCCGGTAGAAGGACGTTCGTGGGAGCCAATCCCGCAGCAATCGCCTCTTGGTGGGAGACAGTTCGGCGTCGTACAGGAGAGCCATGCCGTCGACAATAGTGCCGGCGCAGAGCGAATGGCCCCCGCACCTACGCCAGTGCCAGCGCCACGAGCGCGACCAGCGACGGCACACTCTGGCACAGCGACCCCACCACTCCGGATCCACGTGGGCGACTCATCGCCATCCGGTCCGAGACGAACAGCGCGACCCCGGCCGAGAACATGAACGCACATGTATAGACGACGAGCGTGCGACCCGGGGTCTCGTGCCCGGTCCACCACACGATCACCCCTGCGATGGCTCCGGATCCGAGGAACAAATTGTAGAAGCCGACGTTGAACGCCCACATCCGTACCGGCGGAACATCCGCAGTAGGGATGCGGAACAGGTCCCGGTGAATGCTCGGGCGGCGGAACAGGATCGTTTCCCACGCGAATGCCAGCACGTGTATCGCGGCGGCGACCAGCGCCGCGAGCTGCGCGATGAGGATCATGTCGCGGCCTCCTCGGCGAACCGGATGTCATAGCGAGCGGCGATCTGCGCGAGTGTGCTCGTCAGCACTTCCTCCGGAAGATGCGCCTCGCCCAGCGCGTGGAGATCGGTGAAGAAGCCTCTCATCCCGGTACCGGGACAGACGAGGAGGAACGCCGCGTCGTCGGTGAGCACCGAGAAAGTGTTCGATGTCCCCGCCTCGATGGTGAGCGTATCGCCGGCAGCGAGTTCACAACCGTAGCCGTCGAGCAGGGCGAGAATCCGGCCGCGCAGCAGGTGGTAGGTCTTGGGCCAGGGCTCGGAGTGCAGCGGCGGTGGAGTGCCGCAGGGCGCCTCGACCAGCATGACCTCGTAAGCGCCGCCGGTATGTTCACCGGACGACAGAACGGTGACGACGGCGTCCGGCACCGAAAGACGCCTACCCGTACCGGCCTGAGTGAGATGAGTGGACACACTGGCGACGCTAGGGCGCCGTCAGTGGCCGAACCATCCCCGAAACCGGGGATGCTCCGGCGGTTGGGGCCGGCGCATACTGGGCTCATGCTCGAAGTGCGGGCAGAGCGGGTCCGCCGTGAGATCCTGGAGTTCGCGGGCACCGGCGCGGGTGCCACCGAACTGCACGAACGTGCCATCGAACTGGTCGATCGCATCGTGCGCAGCGACCTGACGTGCTGGGCGCTGTTCGATCCCCTGACCCTGGCGTTCGGTTCGATGACCAGTGGACGCAACCGCATTCCTTCCGAATACGAGCCACTACTCGCCGAATCGGAATGCGGTGGACACGATCCCGCGACGTTCGCAGACATCGTCCGCAGTGGACGAACGGTGGTGCGGGCCTCGGATCTACCGTCGACCGAAGTCGCCCACAGCCTCCGGCACGCTGCGGTATGGCGCCCGCTCGGACTCGACTGCGAGGTGCGTGTCGTCTTCACGGTTGACGGATTAGGTTGGGGATCAGCCGGTTTCGTCCGATCGGGTCCGGACTTCACGGATCGCGAACTGGAGTTCCTGGCGATGATCGCGCCGGCGGTGGCGGTCGCGACACGGGCGGCCGCCGTCCACTCCCTGCAGGCACGCCCCGGAGCCGATCCCGGTCCGGCGGTGATCGTGACGGACCCTGTGGGCGAACCGGTCGCGTCGACCGTCGCGGCGCGGGCCTGGGAGGAACGACTCGCCGGTCCTGTGCGACCGGCATTGCTGTTGCGGGCGGCAACGTTCGGAGCCCGGGCGAGTTCGACCGGGGTGTTCCGGGCGCGTGTCCGCAACGAGGGCGGAGGCTGGATCGTCGTCCGTGCGGCGCCGTTGAGCGCCGACGGCGACGAGTCCCGCACCGCGGTCACCATCGAACCCGCTGCGGCCAGTGACCTCACAGAGGTGCTGTTCGCCGCGTACGCGCTGACCGATCGCGAGTGTGAGGTGTGCACCGACGTGCTGAACGGGCTGTCCACCGCCGAGATCGCTCGGCACCGGGGCATCACGACGAACACGGTGCACGATCACTTCAAGTCCGTCTATGCGAAGACAGGATCGAGTAGCCGCGCGGAACTCGCCGCTCGGTTGGCCGGCCGGCAGATGCCACGGTCGTCGCTGTCGTCCCGGGCCGGCGCAGCGCCACGGAAATCGGTTCGGGGGGCGCGTCGGAACCCGTGAACGCCGGGGTTCGGGGTTGGATGTCCGTGTCCTCGACGTTGCCGGCACGATGCCCGGCCTCCCCGTGCGTCTGGACATCGTCGTAGAGATTCGTCGACCCGAACGACGCACCGTCCTGATGCACACGAGTGCATACAGCATGTATCAGCCGAAACATGCCGGCCCCGATCCGATCGAAGTCGCCCCATTGTTTTTTGCACCTTGTTGCACATAGGCTGCCGTCGAAGGGACCGTCCGGAGACAAGAAGGAGCCACACCATGACGCTGCCACCGATCCTGTCCGGCCCGCTGAGCGTGCCCCTGATCGCTTCCCCGATGTTCATCGCGTCGGGGCCGGAACTGGTGTCCGCCCAATGCCAGGCCGGTGTCATCGGGTCGTTCCCGGCGCTCAATGCCCGCCCCCAGTCGATGCTCGTCGACTGGTTGCACCAGATCACCGAGAGCAACGCCGACTATGCCGCACGCCACCCCGAGCAGTACGTCGCGCCGTTCGCCGTCAACCAGATCGTGCACCGCTCCAACGAGCGGCTCGAGCAGGACCTCGAGGTCATCGTCGAGCACCGGGTGCCGATCGTGATCACCTCCTTGGGGGCGCGAGAAGAGGTCAACGAGGCCGTCCATTCCTATGGAGGCATCGTTCTCCACGATGTGATCTCCAACGAATTCGCTCGTAAGGCGATCGACAAGGGTGCGGACGGAATCGTCGCCGTCGCCGCGGGAGCAGGAGGACATGCCGGCGTGCAATCACCGTTCGCCTTGCTCCAGGAGATCCGCCGGTGGTTCGACGGCCCACTGCTGCTGTCGGGATCCATCGCGCACGGCCGCTCCATCCTCGCCGCCCAGGCCGCCGGCGCCGACCTCGCGTACGCCGGCACCGCCTTTCTCGCCACCGAGGAAGCCCGCAATGCCGCCGATTACAAGAATATGATCGTCGACAGCACCGCCAAGGACATCGTCTACAGCAACCTGTTCACCGGGGTGCACGGCAACTACCTGCGAGGCAGTATCGTCGCCGCCGGCCTCGACCCCGACGAACTCCCCGAATCCGATCCGTCCGCCATGAACTTCGGCTCCGGCGGCGGCACCGACGCCAAGGCCTGGCGCGACATCTGGGGAGCCGGCCAGGGCCTCGGCGCGATCGAGTCCGTCGTCACCGTCCGCGAACTCGTCCAACGGCTCCGGGACGAGTACGAGCAGGCGTGGGGGTCCCTCGAACGACGCCGAGTCGTCATGATCGACGCCGGATAACGTGACCTAGGCTGACCCGATGTCACTCAGGTTCGCCATCCTCACCGCACTGGTCGAGCGCGACAGCACCGGACTGGAACTCGCTCGACGCTTCGACCGGTCGATCGGTTACTTCTGGCCGGCGACCCACCAGCAGATCTACCGCGAACTGGACCGGATGCGCACCGCCGACCTGATCCGCGAGGTCCCTGCGGACGGCAAACCCGGCCGAGGACAGCCCCGGCGTTTCACTATCACACCCGACGGCCGACGGCTGCTGCGCGGCTGGATCGCCGAGATCGAGGATCCGGACGTAGTTCGGTCCGGCATCTCCGTCCGTCTGCGCGCCGCCGCGGCCCTCGCCGATCCCGGCTCCGCGCGCCCGGCCTTGGAACATCACCGCGCGTATCGGACGGCGATGCTCGAGCAGTATCGAGCCATCGAGCAACGCGACTTCGCCGAACTTCGCGGCGACGCGCGGCGTACCCTGCAACACCGCGTGCTGCGCCTCGGCATCGTCCTGGAGGAGACCTGGCTGGCCTGGCTGGACGAGACGCTCGATACGATCCACCGACTCGACACGGCACCGGATACTTCGGACGACCGGAGCGGAACACTGCCGTAGGCCGATCTACGGTAGGCGGTGAGCTCAGAAGTGCTGTCACCAGGGGGGCAACAGGTGTCCCACGCGCGTGTCCTGCCCCGGAGTCGCCCACCGTTCGTGGCAAGGTCGACAGAATGCATCCGTACGACCAGGGGTTCGAGCCTCCGCAAGCGTGTTCGGAGTGGTGCCGGGCGCGCTCGTTCGACCTGCAGGTACTCGACGAGGGCGTCACCGTCGACCTGAAGTGGTGGAACGGCCATCTCGAGCGTGCCGGGCACGAGATCCGCCTCCGCGGCCGGAATCTCGACGGACGGATCATCGATGACGGTGACGCGATCGTCCAGCGCAACGACCTCCGTTCGGGCAGCGAACTGATCGATGCAGACCACGCCGGACTGGGTCTGCTGTTCCTGTGCGCGGCCTGGCGTAGTGCACACCCGAGACGACGCGGCGCCAGACGCTTTCCCGATGTCCGCGACGCACACGCCCCGAAGGACCGGGACAGGTTCGCCAAGATCAAGGGAGTCCTCGACTACTGCGCGAAGACCGAGTCGCTGCCCGAGACTGCTCGGCAGACCTGGTCCGGATGGCCGGATACCCCCGGGGTCGGCGTGCCGCTACTGGCGACCTATCTGTGGGCGGTCGAGGTCCGGACCGAGGCAGGGCCGGCGCAACTTCTCGATCAGCACGCGGTGTCGACGCTCATCCACGAAGGGTGGCTCGAGGATCCCTCGGTCGCCGACTTCACCTTGCGGCGCTACCACCGGTACGTCGAACTACTCGACATGTGGGCGTCGTTGATCACCACGCGTCCGGAGATGGTGGAGATGTGGCTCGTCGACCGCTGGCACGCCCGGATCTGTGAAGCCCGGGACGGGTCGCACGCGACGCCGCGCTTGTTCTGACTCCGCTCGGTTGTGGACGCGAGGCCGCGCGAATCACGCCGTCGAGGTCGTCTTCCGAGTCTGATCGGCGGCAACGCCACGGCTCCGAGGAGCACACCACCTCGCGTTCGTGCCCTCGACATGCTGGTCGCGCTGCCGGGAAGGCGTCATGATGGAGGAGTGACGCCCGCGTCGCCAGGAGACTTCGCGTTCCTCGCCCGGATCCGTACTGGGGATCCGGAATCGCTGTGCGCCAGTTCTGTTCACGCGATCACCCGGACGCCCTTCCGCCGCGACGGAAGGGCGCAGCGGTGACCGTACGGCACGAGGAGCAGCACCATGACATCGATCGAACCTTCCCGAGGCGGGGGTGGCGGCACGATGGCGCGGCCGAACTCGTCCGGGCTGGCAGACGTCATCGACACCATTCTCGACAAGGGTCTCGTGATCGACGCGTTCGTGCGGGTGTCCCTCGTCGGCATCGAGATCGTGACCATCGATGCCCGCATCGTGGTCGCCAGCGTGGACACCTACCTGCGGTTCGCGCAGGCCGTCGACAGGCTGGAGATCTCACAGACCCAGCCGAAGGGTGTGCCCGAGATCGTCGGTGATATCGGTGGCAAGGCCGTGGAGAGCGCCGCCGAGCACAAGACCCACAGCGCCCTGGACTCCGCTGCCGAGAAGGTGCTGGGATTTCTCGACGATGTGTCGGAGAAGCGGCAGGAAGCTCCGCGAAGCAAACGGAAGCGGCGGTAGCGGATCGACCGTCGTTTTCCGGTGGCGAACGTACGGCGAAGAGCACGGATGGGCGATACCGTCGGAACCGCAGCACGTCGACCGAGGGGTGGCAGTGGCGGATTTCGAACGGGACCGGGCGCTGATGATCCGTCTGTGGCGCATGTGGGGCTCACGCGCCGCCGACCTGTCCGACCAGCAGTGGACGACCGACACCCGACTACCCGGTTGGACGGTTCGCGACCTCTACGTGCACATCACTCCGTCCGTGATGATCGACATGCTCGCCACCCCCACAGCGGATGGTGCCGCGAAGGTCACCAGCGCGGCCGAAATGCTCCAGGTCTTCAATGCCGATCCGACCGTGGCCGAATTGCGGCACGGGCAGATGGCCGAGATGGTCCGGCAACTGGCGGTCGATGCCGATCGCGCGACCATGGCGACGCGCTTCGTATCCGAGTTTCCCGCCGCCTTCGAGTGGCTCACGGGATTGAATCGTGCCACCGTCATCCCGCATCCCTTTCTGGACTCGGTCGCGCTCGGCGCCTTCATCGACGTAGCGATCCTGGAGACCACGATCCACTGGCTCGACGTGGCCGATGCGGTCGGAGGACCACCGCCGGAGTCGATGGCACTCGAACGGACGCGCGACATCCTCGCCGCGGTACCCGATCCGCTCACGTTCGTCGAGGCAGCGTCGGGACGGTCTGATCCGGCGATCCTGCCGGTCATGCGCTGAGGGACCACACGTCGTCGCTCTATGCTCGGACGATGTTCCTTCTCTTCGGCTTCGGCACCAAGCGGCAGAACCTCGGTCAGGGGCAGAACCGGACGTGTCCGCGCTGCCACAACACCACGCAGTGGGCCCGCATGCGGGAGTTCAAGCAGTTCACGTTGTTCTTCGTACCGATTGCGCGCTGGAGCCGGCGGCAGCTGGAGCAGTGCGGGATCTGCGGTACCGCGGTGGAGATCTGAGGGCGATCGGTGGGGATCGGCGAAGGTGGACGGCCGCTCGGCCATGCCCGCGGAGCCGGCCTCGATCCGATCGGGCGATCCCGTCAGCTCGACCCGCAGTATGCGCCGCCGGAACAGAAGCTCTGCCCGCCCGGTGGAGCACCACGGCGCGTACCGCGCGGTCGGTCCCCAGTTGCTCGGTGGCATCGACGATCGCGAACCTCCTCGAATTCCGGTGGGACCGCCACGCGCGGACAGCTCGGCCCGCAATCGCGAAGTCGGCTGCACAAGAGGGATTTCGATACCGACGACAGCATGTGGCTCGTCGCGAGGAGCTCTCTCCCCAGCGACCCGGAGACGCGTGCCGACGTCGGCACCGAACGCCTCGGCGAGGCACACCGTGACCGAACCGTTATAGTCGGCGTCATGACTACAGTTCTCGGTGTCTCGGTCGGTGCCAGCGCGGTGCGCTTTGCGCGACGTGACACCGGGAGTGTCGACAGTCCGATCTTCCGCTCCCGCGCGATGCCCGCCCTACTCGACCGGCCGGCCGAGCTGGCCGCGGAGTCCATCGAAACGATGCTCGCCGAGACCGACGAGATCGAACAGGTGCGGGCCATCGGCGTCGCCTACCAGAACGAGACGCAGGCCGATTTCGTCCAGGGCGCGATGAGCAGACTGGACATCGACAACTTCCGACTCGTGCCGGAGGTGACAGCCGCGCTCGAAATGCTCGAAACCACCGGCGATCTCGGCGATCACAACACGCTCGTCTTCTACGACCTCGGCAGCTCGGGCCTCACCGTCACGGTCGTCGACCGAGGCACCCGTATCGCATTGAGTACGGCGCGCTCGAACCGGATCAGCGGCGACCTCGTCGACCGCCTGATCTACGATCACCACGTCGAGCTGCAGCGTTTCGCCGAGCCGGCCGACATGGCGGCCCAGCGGGCGCTCACCGCCCGGTGCCGCGACGCGAAGGAGCAGTTGTCGTCGAAGGACGCGGTGTGCATGCCCGGTGAGGGTGGTCTGTTGCTGCTCTCGCAGGACAGTTTCGATTCTCTCATCGACGAGCCAGTGAAGGCCTCGGCCGGCCTCGCCCTCGACGTCATCCGGCGCTCGGGACGCACTCCCGACGCTGCGGTGCTCATCGGGGGCGGAGCGAACATTCCGCTGGTCACTGCCGTGATGGAGTCGTGGCTCGACATGCCGGTCATCGTGCCCCCGCAACCCGAACTCGTCGCAGCGGAAGGCGCGGCGCTCCTCGCCCGCCCGGACACCGCGAAGCCCAGCGAGACGGCGGAGTTCGCCGCGCCGACGGAGGTGACCGAGACCGCCCAGTTCGCCTCGCAGCTGATCGCGTCGCACGCGCCGACCGAGGGTTTCGCCGCAGCCGACCTCCGGCAGGAGCCCGAGGCGACCGCGCAACCGCGGAAACGGCGACGCCTCCTGCTCGCCGGTGGGGCCGTCGTCGTCGCGGCGGCGATCGGTCTGGGCGTCGAACTGCTGCAGGGATCCGGCCGCGATCCCCAACCGACCGCGACGCAACAGGAGATGCAGGTGCCACCGGCGCAGCCTGCACCGGAGCCACGTCCCACGACAACCACGGACGCCGGCACCTCGTCGGAGGCCACTCCCACGGTGGACGAGCAGTCGGCGGTTGCGGATCGGAACGAGCCCCGCACCACCTACCAGCCGCAAACGCAGACCTCCACACAGGCGCCCATCTCCACCGGGACGCAGCAGGACGCGGCGGTCGACACCTCGGTGCCGTCTCCCGAACCCGAACCTGCTCCACTCGTCCCCGGGCTCCCCCGCTTCGAGCTACCGACACTCCCGCCGCCGCAGCTGCCGCTCCCGGAGCTGCCCCGGATTCCCGGGCTCTGAGTCGTCAGCCGCAGACCACCGGGGTCCGCTCGGGATTCGCCGATCCCGGATGTGACAACAGTCGCTGCCACCACCGGGCCACACGAGGACCCGGGAACGTCCGTGCTCCACGGGACCGGGTCGGCTCCCGCTTCGTCGCGGGTTCGGGGTGAGCGGAAACCGTCGGCGCCGCATCGCGCACCACGCACTGTTTCTGCGGTGCCGAGTACCTGCCTTCGCCGTGGTCCCACTCGACCACCACCGAGCGTGCCCCGCTCCGGATGATCAGCGACCGCACCGGTCCCTCCACGAAGACCTCGCGGTCGACGTGATGTGCGTCGAGATGCCCGGCACCGGGTGTAGAGGCCACGCCCAACAGGATCTCGGGTTCGGTGGACTGTCGGCTCGCTTCGACCAGCAAGCGTTCTTCGTCGACTTCGCGAACAGTGACGTCACTCCGCCCCGAAACGTCTCCTACCAGCAACGCGACGTATTCGGTCTCGCCCTCCTCATCGTGGATCGCCAGCAATCGGGCCTTTCGGGAGCCACAGCGCAGCGACTCGTCGAGCTCCGGAACCATCGAGCGCGTATCCTCTGCCGCGCTCAGATCGATCCGTCTCGACGTCCAGCTGAAGAACGGCTCCGACGATGTCGTTGTCATCACCAGCTCCTTCGGCCGCCGCCCGTTCGGTTCACTTCGACGACTCCATCGTCGTCACCGAACATGCAGGAGTCGCGCGTAGTGGAGTACTCGAAACAGGGCCGCATGCCGGAGCCGAAATCTCCATCCCGGAGATATCCGCACTCTGCACATCTACGATCGAGTGCATGGATCAGCGCTGGCCACTGATTCAGCGGCGGGGGGAACTGGACATCATTGTCGCGGCCCTGACGGACCCCGACCGAGGCGGTGTGGTCCTCACCGGAGATCCCGGCGTCGGCAAGACCACCCTGGCCCGCATGGCCACCGACTCGCTGGCCGCCCCGGTGCGCTGGATCGCGGGAACAGAATCCGCTCGCAGCATCCCGCTGGGTGCCTTCGCGCACCTCGTCGAAGCTCCCCCGACTCGCGACCCCGTCGCGTTCCTCGCCGCCGCCCGACAGGCATTGCTGCACGAGCACGGCTCCGGTCACGCACGCCTGGTCCTCGGTGTCGACGACGCCCACCTGCTCGATCCGCTGTCGGCCACCTTCCTCCATCAGCTTGCACTCGATCGGGCCGTCCACACCGTGGCCACGGTGCGCCACGGCGAATCCGTGCCCGACGCCGTCACATCACTGTGGAAGGACGGTCATCTCATCAGAGTGGAGCTGTCACCGTTCACCCGGCAGCAGTGCATCGACCTCGTCGAAACCGTGCTCGGCGGCCCGTTGGAGGAGCTGAGCGCCGACCTGATCTGGAAAGCGTCCGGCGGCAACGCCCTGTTCGTCCACCACCTCGTGATCGGAACCCGTGAAGCAGGCACGCTCCGCCGCGCCGGGAACGTGTGGCAGCTCCGTGGCGGCACGGCTGTCACCTCGGAGCTGGCCTCGCTCCTCGAACATCGCATCGATCACCTCACGTCGGAGGTGCTGCAGGCGCTGCAACTGCTGGCGTTCTGCGAACCGCTCGACCTCGAGATCCTCTGCGGTCTCGCCGGTGACGAGGCTGTCGAGGAAGCAGAACGACGCGGATTGATCGACGTCGTCGACGACGGCCGCAATTACCGCGTGCGCTACACCCATCCGCTCTTCGGCGAGGTGGTACGTCGCCGCGTGGGCCGGGTCGCAGGTCGCAGGATCCGCGGTCAGCTCGTCGAGGCCCTGGGCTCGCGTGTCCAACGGGGTCCGGCCGACCGGATCCGTCTGGCCGAGCTCTCCCTGGACAGCAACCGATCCGTCGGCACCGAACTGCTCGAGACCGCGGCCCACGACGCGATCGCCCTGGGCGACGCTCCACTGGCCGAACGGCTCGCCCGCGCGGCATTCGATGCCACGGGGACGTTCTCGGCGGCCGATCTGCTCGCCCGCGCCCTGGTGTGGATGGGTGGGATCAGCGAGGCCGAGTCCGTGCTCGCGTCGTTCGACCCCCGCACCCTCGACGAGAGCGAACTCGTGCGGTGGGGCACGACACGCATCTCCAATCTGTTCTGGGGAATGGGCAACGCCGCGGAGGCCCAGCAGGTGCTCGCCACCCTCCGCGAACTGGTCACCCGCCCGCACCTCCGTCCGGTGATCGACGCGATCGACTGCGGGTGTGCGGTGTACGAGGGCCGCCCACACGACGCGCTCACCCTGGCGCATCGCACCCTCGCCGCCGAACCTGCACTCCCCTGGGCGATCGAGTGGGCCTTCTTCGGCGGCGGTCTGGCGCTCGCGGTGATGGGACGCGGTCACGAGGTCCCCGCGATGGCGGCGCGCTGTGCAGCGATCGCCCATCAGGTCGACGGTCTGCTGCGCTATCCCGCCGGTCTGGGTGAGGTCCTCGCGTTGCTCCTCACCGGGAATCTCGACGAGGCCGAGCGGCGGGCCGAGACCTACCGGCACAGCGCGATGCGCGGTCCCGCCGACGCCCGCGGAACCGTCACGTCGACAGGGCAGTATCTCGCCTGGGGCCTGGCGAACATCCTGCGCGGCGTCGTCGACACGACGCGAGGGAGGTTCGTCCACGCCGTGCACCGTCTCGAGCAGGCCGTCGCCGCGCTCCAGGTGGACGACCGCGCCGCCGCCGTCTCCTGGAACGTGCCGGCGTACATCGCCCTCACACAGGGCTATGCCGTACTCGGTCGTGTCAACGACGCGGACGACGCGCTGGCACAGGCCACATCGCGGAGCGGACGGCACGTCGCCGTCTTCGAACCGCAACTCCGGATCGCGGAGGCATGGCTCGCCGCGGCGCGCGGCGAGACCACGAACGCGGTCGG
Source organism: Rhodococcus sp. As11 (assembly GCF_048957735.1). Taxonomy (NCBI): domain Bacteria; kingdom Bacillati; phylum Actinomycetota; class Actinomycetes; order Mycobacteriales; family Nocardiaceae; genus Rhodococcus; species Rhodococcus sp. As11. Next base: position 38,937 of record NZ_JARDJE010000008.1, on the reverse strand, counting down.
CCTCGCCCGAACCGCGGCGGAGACCGCGGCCCGGAACGATCAGTTCGGCATCGAGGCCGTCGCCCTGCACGCCGCCACTCGGTTCGGGGATCACACGACAGCAGAACGGCTCTCGGTTCTGGCCGAACAGTGCGACGGGCGCTTCGTCGCGGTCATCGCCGCCCATGCGTCCGCGGCCGCGGACGGCGACGGCCGGGGACTGTCCGCAGCGGCGATCGACTTCGAGGCACTCGGCGCGCTCGCCGACGCGGCCGACGCCCATGCTCGGGCCGCCCTCGCCTACCGCGATCGGGGAGACACACGGCGGTCGATCGAGTCCGCGGCCACAGCCGCGGCGCTGGCCGTGCGATGCGACCACGCCACGTCGCCGGCACTGGACGAAGCGGCCCGCCCGCTCCCCCTGACCAGCCGGGAACGGGAGATCGCCGCCATGGTCACCGCCGGACTGTCGAACCGGCAGATCGCCGACCGTCTCGTGGTGTCCGTTCGCACCGTCGAGGGCCACATCTACCGGGCGTGCACCAAACTCGACGTGTCCGACCGCACCGAACTCGCCGAGTTGATGCGGGACACCGGCCGGCGCTAGCGCGACGACCGGCTCATCCCATCGATTTCGCGCCGTCGAGGGATTCACGGATGATGTCGGCATGACCGGCGTGCTGTGTCGTCTCCGCGACGATGTGCAGCAACGCGCGGCGCACCGACCATGTCTCCTCGATGTTCCACGGCGCCTTCGGAAGTTCATGGATCACGTCCAGCGACGGCAGTGTCCGCACCAGCTCGTCCGTCCTCGCCGCCACCTCGTCGTAGGCGCGCAGCGCTCCTTCGAGGGTCTCCCCCGGCTGCAGCTGGAAGTCCTTCTCGCGCTCGGCGAAATCTTCCTCGGTCCACTCGGTGAAATCCTTCTCGATGTAGTCGGCGCCGACCACAAGGAAATCCGCCCATCCTCTCTCGACCTCGGTGACGTGCTTGATGAGGCCACCGATCGTCAAGGCGCTCACAGTGGTTCGTTGGGACGCCTGATCGGTTGTGAGATCGCGGGCAGTGAACCGCAGGAAATGCCGCGCGTGGGCCAGGCTCGACAACACATCGCGGCGTTCCTGGTCGAGCCTCGGCGTGACGTTCTCGGTGGTGGTGGTCTCGGTCATCGGGTGCTCCTCGTCGTCGTGGTTCGGTGAGAACTACGCTACGAGCTATTGGTGCCAGTTCCTGTCACTTATTGCTCCGAAGGTGCGGAAGAATGCGACCATGTCCGACACGAGCTCCCGCACGCTGCGACTTCTGTCGCTGCTGCAGACCCACCGCTACTGGCTCGGCGCCGACCTCGCCGAGCGGATGGGCGTCTCGCTGCGCACCCTGCGCCGCGATATCGAGCGGCTCCGCGATCTCGGCTACCCGGTGCGGTCGGATCGCGGAGTCGGCGGCGGATATCAGCTCGCGCCGGGCGCGTCGCTGCCTCCCCTGGCCCTCGACGACGACGAAGCGGTCGCGCTCGCTGTCGGTCTACTCACCGCGGCCCAGACCTCGATCACCGGGATCGCCGAGATCTCCGTACGCGCGCTCGCCAAGGTCATCCAGGTGATGCCGCCGCGACTGCGGCGCCAGGTCGAGGCACTGGACGCGGCGACGGTCTCCGCCGACACGCCGTGGGCGACACGCGCGACCGATTCGCAGCAACTGGTCACCGTCGCGCGCGCGTGCCGCGACGACGAACGCATCGTGTTCGACTACACCGCGGCCGACGGGACCGCGACGAGCCGACGCGTCGAACCTCGCCAGCTCGTGTCTCTCGGGCGACGCTGGTATCTGGTCGGGTACGACCTCGACCGCAGCGACTGGCGCAGCTTCCGGCTCGACCGGATGACCGAGGCCGCCGCCACCGGGATGCGCTTTCGCCAACGCGACCTGCCCGGCGGCAATGCCGCTGCCTTCGTCGAAGCCGGAATCCGCGGGCGCTCCCACGTGAAGGTCAGCGCCGAGCTGGCGGCCTCCGAGCACGAGGTGCGCCGACGGATCGGCCAGTGGGCCGAGGTGATCGCGATCGACGCCGACCGGTGCCGGATCGAGGTGGACGCCGACAGCCTGGACTGGGCGGTCTTCGCCGTGGGCATGTCCGGTGGCCGGTTGCTCGGCGCATCTCCCCCGGCGTTCGTCGAGCACCTCGCGGAGTGGTCGAATCGCCTGCTCGCAGGTGCCGAGAGACCGGATTCACCATCTCCCGACACGGTATGACCCCCCTCACAATCGGATCGGCATCGGAATGTCGCCGGGACGCGAGCGGTTGCGCCACCCATGGACTTGTTCACACCGGTAGCTCTCGGAGACCTCGAACTCGCGAACCGTATCGTCATGGCCCCGCTGACCCGCCTGCGTGGTGGTTCGGCCGGCGTACCCGGAGATCTGATCGTCGAGCACTACCGTCAGCGGGCGAGTGTCGGCCTGATCATCGCCGAGGGAACCTATGTGAACTTCGAATCCCAGGCCTTCGTCGGCCAGCCCGGAATCGTCACCGACGAGCAGGTCGCCGGTTGGCGCCGCGTGGCGGAGGCCGTGCACGACCGTGGCGGCCGCATCGTGGTGCAGTTGATGCACGGCGGCCGCGTCACGCATCCCGCTGTGAACGGTGGTCGACGCGTCGTCGCGCCGAGCGCCCTCGCGATCGACGGCCAGGTGCACACCGAACAGGGTAAGCAGCCCTACCCCGTGCCCCACGCACTGACCACCGACGAGATCCCTTCCGTCGTCGACGACTTCGTCGCATCGGCCCGCCGAGCGATCGACGCCGGGCTCGACGGCGTCGAGGTCCACAGTGCCAACGGCTATCTGTTGCACGAATTCCTCTCTCCCGCCTCCAACGTGCGGGCCGATCAATACGGCGGTTCGGTGGAGAACCGGATCCGGCTGGTCGTCGAGGTCGTCACGGCCGTGTCGGACGCCGTCGGTGCCGGACGCGTCGGACTGCGGATCTCCCCCGAACACAACATCCAGGACGCGGTCGAGACGGACCGCGACGACGTCCACGCCGTCTACGGCGCTCTGGTCGACGCCCTGCAGCCCCTCGGTTTGGCGTATCTGTCCGTCCTGCACAAGGAGCCGACCGGAGATCTGGTGCAGGAACTGCGGAACCGATTCGGCGGCAAAGTGATCGCCAACAGCGGATTCGGTTCGCCGACGACCCGTGACGAAGCCGTGCAGCTGATCGAGGATTCGCACGCCGACGCCGTGGCGGTCGGTCGCGCGGTGCTCGCCAATCCCGACCTGGCCGAGCGGTGGCGGGACGGACAGCCGGAGAACCCGCCGCGTCCCGAACTGTTCTACGCGTCCGGAGCCGAGGGGTACACCGACTACCCGTTCCTGCAGACAGTCTGAGCGGAGAACTCACCGCTCCTCGAAATCCTTGCGCGCCGAACCGTTTCTCGCCGCCGCTGTAGCGCGGGCGGAACCCGGTTCGGCGCGTGAGGTCGTCTCGGCGTCCAGGTGCAGGTCGGGCATCATCCGTTCGAGCATCGGTCGCCACCGCTCGACGTGGTCCGGGAAGCACGTGCGCAGCACCTCGATCAGTGCCGTCGGGGCGATCGAGGCGCCGGGTGATGCGCCGAGCAGACCGGCGATGCTGCCGTCCGCGCTCGTCACGACCTCGGTACCGAACGTCAGGACACCGATCCTGCGGCGATCGGGCTTGACCAGCTGGGCCCGCTGCCCCGCGTCGATCAACTCCCACTCGGAATCCCGCACATCAGGGCAGAATCGCTGCAGCTGCCGAAACTTCCGTGTGCGGGACGCAAGCAGTTGGCCGATGAGATAGCGCACCAGCGGCAGATTCTGTATCCCCACCCCCAGCAATGGAGCGAGATTGTGGGGGCGCAGAGTGGTGAACAGATCGGTGAGCCGGCCGTGCTTGAGCAACCGTGTGCTGAACGTGGCGTACGGACCGAACATGAGCCATTCGCGCCCGTCGACGATCCGTTTGTCGAGATGCGGCACCGACATCGGCGGGGCGTCCACGTCGGCCTGGCTGTAGACCTTCGCTGCGTGCCGCGACACCACATCCGGATCGGCGGTGCGCAGGAACTGCGCCCCTACGGGAAAGACCGCGAAGCCTCGCACCTCCGGGATCCGGGCCTTCTGCAGCAGTTTCAGGGCATACCCACCGGCGCCGACGAACACGAACCGGGACCGGACCGAGAACCGCCCCGTCTTCGTGCGTCCCGAGACCATCCACCGCCCGTCGGCGGTGCGGCGCAGTCGTGTGACCTCGTGTCCGGTACGAATCTCGGCGCCACGACGGCGCGCGTCCGACAGCAGTCGATGTGTCAGGGCGCCGAAGTCGACGTCGGTGCCCGCCTCGTAGCGCGTAGCGGCGACCGGTTCCGATCCGGTGCGACCGGCCATCACCAGCGGCGCCCATCGGGCGATCGTGTCGGGGTCCTCGCTGTACTCCATCGCCGAGAACAACGGTGATCGCTGAAGTGTGGCGTACCGCCGGCGTAGGTAGTCCACATCACGTTCGCCGAAGACGACATCCATGTGCGGCGTCGCGTTCACGAACGTCGCAGGTGCCTCGTCCGGCTCGTCGAGGGAGTCCCAGAACTGCCGTGAAATCCGGAACTGTCGGCCGATCTCCTCGGCCCGGGTCGAATCCGTGGGATCGGGCATGTAATTCAGCTCACACAGGCCGGCGTGTCCGGTCCCGGCATTGCTCCACGGGGCACTGCTTTCCATCGCGACCTCATCGAGTCGTTCCAGGACGAGAATCGACCGATCGGGTTCGAGCCGTGCCAACAGTGCACCCAATGTCGCCGACATGATGCCGGCACCGATCAGGACGGCGTCGTACTCGGGGTCGTCGTACTGTGTTCCTTCGGCAGAGTGTCTCCGACTCACCGTCATTCACCTGCTTTCGTCGTTATCGATCATCAGCGTGCGCCCTTCCCCACTCATCCGTCCAATGAGATTCTGCGGTCAGTACCATGCAAATATGGATTGGTATGTGACGACCGAGACCACCGCCGTGGCTCCGCTACTCGTTGCCTTCGACGCCGCGGCACGCGAAGGCCACATCACCCGGGCGGCAGATCTACTCGACGTCCCCCAGTCCTCGGTCAGCCGCCGTATCCGGGCACTCGAGAAGACACTGGGCGTGACACTGTTCCAGCAGTCCGGGCGCGGGGTCGTCTTGACGACGGCCGGACGAGAGTTGCACGAACGCATCCGACATCTGATCCGTGAACTCGACGGCGCGATCACCACCGTGCGCGAGCACGCCGATCCCGACCGCGGCGTCGTCCGCTTCGGGTTCCCACTCACCCTCGGACCGGTGAGCATCCCGTCGCTGCTGGCCGAGTTCCACCACCGCGCACCCGGAATCCGGCTCCACCTGGTCCAGGCTCACGGCGAAGCACTCGCCGCGATGGTCCGCGACGGCCGGCTCGATCTCGCCGTCATCATCCCTCCGCCGCAGGATCTACCGGTCACCGTGCTCGCCCAGCAGAAGCTGTTGCTCCACCTCCCGAGCACCCACCGACTCGCCACGCGTGCCCGGCTCGACCTGTGTGATCTCGCGGACGACCACTTCATCGCGAGCCCACCGGACTACCACATCCGAAGGGAACTCGAAACTGCGTGCACCGAGGCCGGATTCGAGCCGCACATCGCGTTCGAGATCAGCGAGTTCGACACGATCCGCGCACTGGTGGCGAAGGGCCTCGGGGTCGCACTCCTGCCTCGCTCGGAAACACCGGTGACCGGAACCGCCACGATCCCGGTCACCGGCATCGAGAACCGCACGATCGGATTGACCACCGGGACACGGACGCCCTCACCGTCAGCGGCGCGACTGCACGCCCATATCACCGAACACGCCGACAGATTCGATGATCGCCGGGTCGATCCATAGGGATTGCTCAGCTGTCACTCGTGCCGATGATCGCGGTCTGTAACGCCGCACCACCGTTCGAGCGCGTCGCTCAGTCCGTCCGTCGAGCCCTCCCCCACCCATGCCACATACCCGTCCGGGCGCACGAGCACAGCCGACGGCGCATCCACCCCACCGAGGACCGGCAACTCCCATGCGCCGTCGTAGCGCGCTCGCACATGGCCGACGTGTTCGGGCAGGGTCCCGAAATCTGTTGGCGGAACATCCAATTGCAGCAGCAATGGATGGGCCTGGTGCATGAGTTCGAACACGCGCACCGACTCCTCATCGACGACGATGTCGAGATCCGGCATCCGCCGCCCCACCAGTGGATGACCTTCGCCGAGGTCGTAAGTGACGTCGAGACCGGAGATCAACGCTGCGATCGGCGATCCGGCGTCGTCGACGCGGAGCATCTCGTCGATCAGATCGCGCAGGGCCTCCTGGCGTGGATCGGCTTTCTGGAACAGGGATTGCGCCATCGTGAACTTCAGCGCTCGCGCCCCGGCCGGGTGCCGTTCGGCGTGATAGGTGTCGAGCAGTTCGTCCCCCGATGTCCCTCGCACGACCCGCCCGAGTTTCCAGCCGAGATTGACGGCGTCCTGGATGCCCAGGCCGATCCCGAGTCCCCCGGTGGGCGAATGCACGTGTGCGGCGTCGCCCGCGAGCAGGATCCGGCCGGCGCGATAGGTCGTCGCCTGCCTGGTCGCGTCGGTGAATCGCGAAAGCCAGGTGGGAGCGTGCACACCGAAATCGGTACCGAACACGTGGATCAACTCTCGTCGCAGGTCGTCCAGCGTCGGCGCTGCGGCCGGGCCCAGCTCGGCCTCGGTCACCACCACCCGCGCGCGGCCCTCTCCCATCGGATACAGCCCGTGGACGCCGCGTTCATCGATCGTGGCGTCGGTGGGGAGTTCCTCGGTGACCCGCACTTCGGCGATCAGGCTGCTCCGTGTCGCATCGGGCCCTTCGAGTCCGATCCCGGCCTCGCGGCGCACGACACTGCGACCGCCGTCGGCGCCCACCACGTACCGAGCCTGCACCGACTCCCCTGATGTGAGCCGAAGGTGGACGCTCCCCTCGTCCGCATCGACGCCGACGACCTCCGAGTCCCGTCGGATCCGCACTCCGAGTTCCTCGACCCACTGCAGCAACAGCCGTTCGACGTGGTTCTGGAACAACGCCAGCGTGTACGGGTGGCGGGTGGGTAGGCGCCCCACATCGAGCCGGGTGCCTCCGAAGGTCGCGGTGTTCACCGTTCGCCCCTCGGAGAGAAAGCGCTCGGCGATCCCTCGTTGATCGAGCAGTTCGATCGTGCGGGCATGGATACCGCCACCCCGTGACCCTGCGAGTTCCTGCGATGTGCGACGTTCGAGTACGACGACGTCCGCTCCGGCCAGGCGCAACTCCCCCGCCAGCATCATTCCCGTCGGCCCGCAACCGACCACTGCTACCTCGTGCATGTCCACCCCTCTCCACGACATCGGACGGGCAGTATGAGCCCCGGGGTGGGGGTTGCGGCAAGCCCCCACCTGCGCGATACCGTGGAAACGGGACGGGACGACCAGCGTCCCGGGTCAGCCCCCGAGGATGCGTTCGATCGCGTCCAGGGTCGCCGGAATTCCGCTGCGGGCGGACTGTTCCCGTGCGGCGATCCGGGCAGGTGCCTCCGCCCCGAACTTCTCGTGGAAGAACGTCAGTCCGGCTTCGGTGAACTCCCAGGTCTCCGTCAGCTCCGTGCCGGCGTCCGCGGGCTTGATGATGTAGCTCCAGCGCACGAGGCCGGGACCGACCGACCACGCGAACTCGCGGCCCGGAGATGCGACGACGACCTCCGACCGTGTCTCCCAGGTGCGCTCGGGGGTGACGTTCCGTCCGGTGAAGAAGGACCCGACCTCGGGGCCCTGACCTTCGTCCCACCAGCATTCCGCGCAGACGGGAGACCATTCACCTGTGCGGGTGACATCGGAGACGAGGGCATACACCTCGTCGGGGGTGGCGGAAACGGCGACGGAGGATTCGAAGGTCAGGGGTGTGGTCTGCATGGCTGCCATCCTGCCCTGTCGAGATCACCGCGTCGCGCCGTACTGCCCCGGCCGGATCGCCGGGACGGCTACGCAGCGACGGCTCTGCCCTCCACGCGCGCCGGCACGGGTTCGGCCGCGACCGAGGTGAACGGTGTCTTCACCGGAAACTCGTCGTGGAGGGATTGCACGCAGAGCTTTCGCACGATGCTCGCAAGACCGAGTGTTGCTTCGAGCATGGCGAAACGGTCGCCGATACAGGTCCGTGGGCCACCCCCGAAAGGCGGATACTGCCGACGCGACCGATTTCTGATCGCCCCGGTGCGAACCGCTCCGGATCGAATTTCTCGGGTTCGTCCCACAGTGCAGGATCACGGTGGAATGCATAGATCCCGACGACCGTGTTCGTGCCGGCCGGGATGCGGTAACCATCCACTTCCACGTCCTGCATCGCCATCCGCCCGGTCGTGGCCCCGGGCGGACACATTCTGAGCGACTCATGGATCACCTGGACGGTACAGGGCAGATGCTCGATATCGTTCGCTCGCAGGGGACGGTCCCCCAAGTCGACAGCTTCCGGCGCCACGCGCTCTTGAATTCCGGGATTGCGTCCGAGTTGCCACAAACTGTAGGTCAGAGTGGTCGCGGTGGTGTCGTGACCGGCGAAGAGAAAGGCGAACAGGTCGTCGCGAATCTCCTTGTCGGTGAATGGCTTACCGGTGGCCGGATCGGTGAGTTCGGAGATCCGATCCGCGTGAACCGCCACGTGGTTCCTGGTGAACAAGGGCTGCAATGCCCGGCGTCGGGGCACCCACGGTTCGTGGGGAAGATCGAACAGGTTGTTGCCGCCCCACAACCGTTCCTGGACACAGACCGTCATCTCCTTGTCGAAAGCCCCGTCGGAGCCGCCGAGAACATCGTGGGCGTCCTGAGGCGAGGTGACGATTGCGAAGGTCGGCGCCCATCGAGCGGGACGGAGGTGGACGAGGGTGACCGGTCCACCCGGCATCAGGAACGAGGCACTGCGCAACCGCATTCTTGGTGAACTGCACGGGTGAATTCGTCTGCAGGCAACAGTTCGATCGAATGTCAGGATCGGACTTCGAACTGCAATTCGATCCGTAAAGCGCTGTTCCCGTGTCGATGTGTGCTTATACTCGCGCAATGTTGATCATCGGGATCATTCTGTTCGGGCTGCTCGTCGGCGCGGCGGCACAGATCGTCGTGGGCAGATCCGGGACCGGGATCGATTGGACGCTCGCGTGCGTTGCGGGCATCGGCGGTTCGTTCGCCGGCGGTCTGCTCATCAGCCTTCTCGCGGGTGACGGACTCGAACTGCGGCCCAGCGGGATCATCGGCTCGCTCGTCGGCGCGATCATCGTGACGGCTGCCTGGTCGGCATGGAAGGCGCGCTCGCGTCGGGCGTAGCTGTCCGAGCGACCACCGGCCCCGCGAACGAGCAGCGACTGCTCGACATCGAGCCGGGAAATCCGGTGTGCCGCCTCGGCCGTCGCTCAGGGGCCCGAGCACTGATCTCGATCATTCGTCGGAAGCGTCGTCGAAGCGACGCCGCGCCTCCTCGATGTAGGGAAGATTCGTCGACGCCCACAGCAGGAGGGCGTCGATCGGTTCGCGCGCGGTCTTCCCCAACGGGGTGATGCGGTACTCGACGCCGACCGGTCGGGTGTTCACCACTCGGCGTTCGACGATCCCGTTGCGCTCGAGTCTGCGCAGCGTGTTGGTCAGGGGTTTCTGCGTGACCCCGGGAACGGCGCGGCGCAACTCGTTGAAGCGACGCGGCGCCTCGCACAGTTCGGTGAGCACGCTCAGCGACCACTTGTCGAGGATCTGCCCCAGCAGCTCCCGGTGGGCAGCGAGGGCCAGCAGATTGTGATCAGCGGTATCCGTCATGAAACCTGGTTTCGTTGAAGTGACTTTCGGCTACCAAGTATAAATCGGATACCAATCGGATTCGATCTCAGGAGTAGCCCGTGCCCGTCACGTTGTTCAGCCCCGCAGGCATGCTGCCGAACGCGCCCTACCATCACATCGCCGTCGCCACCGGAACACGGCAGGTCCACGTCGCCGGCCAGGTCGCGCACACGCCGGACGGTTCACCGGTCCCCGCCGACCTGGCCGGTCAGGTGTCCCGGACGCTGCGCAACGTCGCCCGGGGCCTGGCCGGAGCCGACGCGAGCTTCCACGACGTCGTGCGCCTGACGTTCTACGTCACCGACTGGCACCCGGAGAAGATCGAGGCACTCATGACCGGCGTTCGGGCCGTGGCGCACGAGATCGGACTGCCCGATCCGATGCCGCCGGCGTCGCTGATCGGAGTCGCGGCGCTCTACGAACCAGCAGTGCTCGTGGAGATCGAAGCGACCGCGGTTCTCGAGGGGTGAGCGTCGTTCGTCGGTCAGGCCGCGCAGACCTCGAAGATGGGGAACCCATCGCCGCACGCCGTCGCATGGAACGCGACCCGCACCCGGGCGTCGGCGCAGTCGGGGAACGATCCTTCGATCTTCGAGTACAGCCACGGCCCGGCGTCGAGTTCGACGATCGCGAGCGTGACGGCGGTATCGTCCTGCGGGCCACCGTCGAGAGGCTCGACGACCTTCCAGGACACGATCGAACCGGTACCGGAGCAATCGGCGGACTCGAGATTCGCGCTGCCACAGGAGGAGCAGCGCACTGTGTCGGGAGCGAGCAGCGTCGTGCAACTCCCGCAGCGCAGGATGGTCATGCGGCGCTGCGTCGCGTGGGGCGCCATCGCGGTCCTTCCGTCAACGAGAATGTCCGAGCCACAGCAGCAATCCGTCGCAGCAGGGGCGAGACCCCGACGGGCCGATGACGTGGCTCCGGTCATCGGCCCCCATTCGAAGGTAGGCCTCGGTAGGGGACTTGCCATCGGTACGGGAGCACACAGATCAGTGTTCCATGCTGGTCTCAGCGCACAATCCGGGGTTCTTCCGCTGGGACTTTCGGGCTGCCGTGCCATGTGGGGACGAGGGCCCGAACATCGCCGTGAACTGTAGGTTTTCCCCACCGGCCGGTGACGCACCTCTCCCTGGCACCCGGTGCCGCACGCAATCACTGTGCGCACAGCCCGAAGGAGACTCCAAACAGTATGCACGTACCCCGGTGAAACGAACACCCATCCTCCTCAGCCTGGATGAGCAGCGAGCCCGCTGCGTCGCCGCGCTGGGTCACCCCGCTCATCGCGGCCGTCTCCCCTGCGGATCGACCGGCCCCAGACATTCGACCGGTTTGTGAGGAGTTCTCCTGTGACGACCGCACGCGACGTGCGCGCGCCATCCGCCCCCGCGAAGGCCCGGGGGCCGAAACCCCACCTGGCCTTCCGGCCGCTGTCCGCCGACGCGAGTTCCACGGTGCCAGCCCCCAGGCTCGGCTGCTGCCGGCGATCGACGGGACGGGGTCCGCCCCGGTCGCACTTCCGAATTGTGGCGGATCCTGGGTGGAAGGACCACGTGCGGGTTTCGACCGGGTGATGCTCTACCTGCACGGGGGTGGCTTCCTGTGCGGAGGGATGCGCAGCCACCTGCGTCTCATGTCGCGAATCTCCGACGCGGGACGAACGCCGGTGCTGATGGTCGACTACCGGATGCTGCCGAAGCACTCGATCGACGACGCCGTCGACGACGGGGTGGATGCCTTCCGCTTCCTTCTCGCCGCGGGGTACCGGTCGGAGCAGATCGTCGTCGCCGGGGATTCGGCCGGCGCCTATCTCGCGTTCATGGTCTCGCTGACACTGCGCGACCGGAGATTGCCGACGCCCGGGGCGATCGGCGAGATCGGACGTTTCGTTCGGGCCGTCGTCCCGGGCCGCCGGGCCGGATGACCGCCCTCACCCGGGCGGCAAGGGGCTTTCGGGATCCGGTGCGAGCACGGTGGGTCCGAGCCAGTGACACAGAGCCAACGCGTTCTCGAGATCGAGTCGATGTTCGCGCACGCTGTGACCGATCTGCTCCTCCGCCTTGCTGATCCGATAGGCGACCGAATTCCTGTGCAGGTGCAGCCGTTCGGCAGTCGCTACGAAACTTCCTCCACTGGTGAGGAATTCGCGGAGGGTGTGACGTAGCTGCGCGGCGCCGGGATCATCTGCGGCGAGCCGGCCGAGCACATCACCCACCCACGCACGCACCCAATCGAGGTTCGTGCACATCAGCGCCACCGCCCCGACCTCGTCGATCGAGACGAGCCGCGGCCCCGGCAGCTCGGACGTCAGAGCCACCTCCCGCGCCTGAGCCGCCTGCCGATGGGTGCGGACGAAACCGTCGATGCCCTCGTGAGGTGCGCCGAGCGCCACACCGACGGGTCGCTGCCACGCCGCAACGATCTCGGTCAACATGCTCGCATCGACGTGGTCGACCGCACCGAGCGGTATCCACGCCCAGGCCGTGTACTCGTCGGACTGCTCGAACAGCGCTCGACCACCGACTCCGAGGTGCTCGGTGAGCACCGTCACCGCCTGCTCGAGCCCGTTCCATTCGGTCCCGGACCGGTCGCCGCCGGCCACCTGGATGTCGTCGGTCCAGACGATCACGCCGAGATGGTGCTGCCCGAGCCGATATCCCAGGGTGCGCTCGGCGTCCCCGACCTCGATGGGACGTCCGGCCAGAATGTCCTGGATCCGGGCGGTTCGGGAGGCATTGCGGTTGAGCAACCAGGTGTCGCGTTCCGACTCGTACACTCCCAGCAGCGTCTGGGACACCCCGTCGATCCCGGCCGAGAGCCTCATGAGGATCTCCACCCCCGCCTGCGTCACCGCTCCGGCATCCTCGCTGAGTCCCGCCAGCGCCTCGAGATACCACCGCATGATGCTGTCCTGTGCAAGCCGATTGCTCCGATCCACCACCGAGACCGGGAAGCCCTGCCGGGCCAACATCCGGACCAACGCATACGATGCGGCCGGTATCTCGATCTCGTCGCGGTCGTTTCTGAGAAAGCGGGTGATCGCGTCGACACCGTCCTCGGCGGTCTGCTCGAGTGCGCGACGAGTCGGGCGATCCTGGGACATCGCGTCGATCTCCGGGGAGATCCGCTCGAACATGTACCGCATGATCTCCGAACGCCGCGTGATCGGCAGATCGGCCGCCGCGTCGATCAGTGCACGCGTGTCCGGTGCCGGATCGCCCACCGCGCGGGCGCCCCGTCCGATCTCGTGAGCATTCATCGTTTCCGTTCCCGGAGCGTGCCGCCTCCGTCGAGGTGCGCTGCCTCGACGGTAACGGCTCGATGCGGGCGGCGACCGCGGATCGGCGGCGTTGATCCGGACACGATCGTGCCGACACTCACCCCGGGTGTTGTCCTGACCCGTCGGCCGCGCCGCCTAACCTGTCACGGTGAGTGAATCAGGCCGAGCGCGGTTCGACGCGATCGAGGACGCGTTGGTGCGGGACGACCGCCTGCGGTTGTTCTCGTTCGCCACGGCCGAGAAAAGAGTGGACTACCTGTGGGTTCTGCGCGCATTCGATCACGCGCGCGGCAACTATTCGGTGCTGCTGCACGCCGGGGACGTCGAAAACGTCCTGGCCCGGCTGCCCGGGGCGACCGGCGACGACGTCCCCGATTCCTCCGAGATCCCGGCGCTGCTCGAGCAGTTGCACGCATGGGGTGTACTCGAACGCAGCTACGACGGCACCCGCGCGGCGACACTCGCCGAATATCGCAACCGGCACTACGTCTACCAGTTCGGGCAGGCCGGTTACCGGGTGTTCCGTGCCGTCGAGGATGTCCTGTCGTCCCGCGGTGAGGATGTGTCGCTGTCGCGCCTCGCACTCCCCGACCTGCTCGCCGACCTGAACGATCTCGCCGACGCGAACGCGGCCGGCGACGGCGAACTGGTCTACCGGAAGCTGAGCCGGCTCGACGCGACCTTGTCGGACATGGCCGAGCGCGCCGCCCGCTTCTATCTCGTCCTCGGCGACCTGGTGCGCACCACCGAGGTCACCCCGGAGACCTTCCTCGCGCACAAGGATGCGTTACTCACCCACATGCGCGAGTTCAGCACCGACCTGGCCCGCTATGCTCCGAAGCTCTCCGCGGCCCTGGACCGGGTGCAGGCCACCGGCGTGCAGAAGCTCACCGCGGAGGCGGCCCGGCACGACGAGCGGGTGTTGCTGTCGTTCGAGGAACGCGAAGCGGACTGGGCGCAACGCTGGTGGGGCATCGAACACTGGTTCGTCGGTGTAGGTGCCGAGCCGAGCGAGTCCGAACGTCTGCGCGGCGCGACGATCAACGCGATCTCGGCGGTGCTGGGACTGTTGCGCCGGCTCACCGAGCAGCGGCGCGGAGGCGTCAGCCGCGAGTCGCAGCTGCGGCATCTCGCCGGCTGGTTCGCCGCGGCACCATCCGAGGACGCCGCGCACGCGCTGTTCGGGGCGGTCTTCGACCTGGACCGCCCCCGGCATTTCTCCGTCGCACATCCCGATGCCGACGTCGTTCCGGTCACCCGGTCGTGGTGGGAGGCGCCACCGGTCGAGATCTCCCGCACCCTGGCCGAGACCGGTCGCCGGCCCGCAGCGGGGGCGCCGGGGCGGATCCAGCGCAACGATGCCGGGGTGCGCCGGTTGCGCGAGACCCAGCTCGAGAAGCAGCGTCGCCGGGCCGAGGCGGCTCGTTCCCTCGCCGCCGGTGGGGTGCGCGAACGGAAGCTGAGCGAACCGGAAGCGGAGGTGCTGTTGAGCCTGCTCGACGCGGCGTTGTCGGCGCGAGTCCCCGTGAGGGGCCGGGTGCGCAGCGACGATGTCGCCTCCGGCACCCAGAACGGGGTCGAGCTCACACTCCGCCCGAGCGGCGAGTCCACCGTGGTGCACACCGCGCGGGGGCGCCTGTATCTGGACGGTCTGTCGGTGGAGGTGCGGTGAGGGCGCGTTCGATCCCGTCGGTCGAGTTGGATTCGTATCAGCGTGCTGCCCGGCTGGTGCTCACCCACCATCTCGTCACCGCGACCTTCCCCGACCGTGCGGCGCTGGCGACGGTGCGCCGCTGGGCCACCGAGTTGCGCGACGATCTGCTCGCCACCTTCGGATACCGGCTCGAGGTCACCGAGACCACCGCGCGGCTGTTCACCGTCGCCGATCGTCTCGACGCGGGTACGGGCACGTCGACGCACACGGGTCGGCCGTTCGACCGTCGCCGGTACGCCTATCTCGCGTTGGCGATTGCGGCGCTCGGTCGTGGTGCCGGCCAGATCACCCTGTCCGAACTCGCCGAGCACGTCGCCTCCGAGGCGGGTCGGGTGAACGGTGTCGAACTCGACACCGAACGCGCCGCCGATCGCGATGCCTTCGTCGACGCCGTGACCTGGCTCGGTGTGCGCGGCGCGATCACCCTCGCCGACGGTGATGCCGGTGGGTGGGCGAGCGACCCCGAGCGCGGTGAAGCGCTCTACGATGTCGACCGTGCGGTCGTGCACGCCCTGTTCCGGCCACCGCGGGCGTTGCAGCATCTCGAATCGGTGTGCGGTCTGCTCGGCAATGCGGGTGCCCCGCATTCGGATACGGCGGAGGTTCGGCGGCGGGTGCGACGCGCAGTGGTACAGCGCCCCGTGGTCTACGCCGACGACCTCGACGAGGACGAGGCGCTGCAGCTGGCGTTGCGCCGCACCACCGACGACGTGGAGTTGCTGACCGGCCTCGTCTGCGAGCGTCGCGCCGAAGGCGTTGCGCTGGTGGACACTTCGGGACGACTGTCGGATCTCCGGTTCCCGAACACCGGGACGGTCGCCCAGGTCGCCCTGCTGCTGGCCGGAGAGATGTGCGACCGCGTCCTCGACCCCGACACCCCGGCCCCGCCCCGGTTGCCGGTCCCCGCGGAGACACACGACGCCCTCGTCGCCGCCGTCGATGCCGCGATCCCGAGGTCGACGGTGTTCACCCCGCTCGCGGTGTCCGACACTCCGATACCGCACGAGCAGGCCGAGAACGACGACATTCGCGCACCGCTCGAGCATCCTTTGCTCGAGGATTCGTGGCTGGCAGGCACCGTCGGGCGTCTCGTCGACATCTACGGCCGGACCTTCGCCGCGCAATGGCAGGCCGACCCCGCCGGACTGACCGAAGCCGCGGTGGACATGCTCGACCGGCTGCGGCTGGTGGCCCGGGTGGCGGGCGGGGTGCTCGTCCTGCCCGCGATCGCGCGCTTCCGCGGCGTGACGGTCAGTGTGCGTGAACGGGATCCGGAGATCGACCTGTTTCCCGAGTCCACCCCGCCGACAGTCCCCGACCCCGATACGACCCCGACGGAGATCTCATGAGCAGCGCCCGATTCCGCCCCACGCGTGCCGGGATCATCAACCTGTGGGACTACCGCGACCAGGAGTTCTCGTTCGCCGACGGACGACTGGTGCTGCGCGGACCGAACGGGTCGGGCAAGACGAAGGCCCTCGAGGTGCTGTTCCCCTTCGTGCTCGACGGCCGCATCGAACCGCGACGCCTGAACCCGTTCGCCGGCGAGGAACGCACCATGCGCTCGAATCTGCTGTACCGGGGGCAGGACAGCGCCCACTCCTATGTGTGGATGGAATTCTGCCGCGGCCGCGCCGACGACCCGGAGGCCGTCACCGTCGGCATCGGCATGCGCGCCACCCGCGGCAACGACAAGGTGACCCGCTGGCACTTCGTCGTCGACGGCCGTGTGGGCGTGGACTTCTCACTTCTCGACGACGAGGACCGCCCGCTCACCCGCAAGCAACTCGCCGACCGGATCGGAGCCGACGCGATCACCGATCGCCCCGTCGACTACCGGGGCGCGATCGACGCACGCATGTTCGGACTGGGCGCGCAACGCTACGACCAGCTGATCAACCTGATCTTGACGCTGCGCCGCCCGCAGCTCGCCAAGAACCTCGATCCGAAGGGCTTGTCGCAGGCCCTGACCGACGGACTCCGCCCCCTCGACGACGACCTCATCGTCGAGGCCGCCCGCTCGTTCTCCGCCATCGAGGAAGTCGAGCGCACACTCGAATCTCTCGCGGCCGCCGACGACGCGGCGCAGCAGTTCGTCAAGGTGTACTCGAAGTACATCCGTCAGCAGGCCCGCACCGCTGTGGACAAGGTCGCCGTTCGTCTCGGGGTGGTCGACACGGCGGTCCGGTCGCTGCGTGAGGCGTCCGAGGCCCGCACCGAGGCCACCGCCGCACGCACCGCCTCGGAGGAACAGCTCCTGGTGGCCGAACGCGACCACGAACAAGCGCGCACCACCCTCGAGGCACTCCACCGCTCGAGCGCCTACGAAGGCAAACAGCAGCTCGACGACCTCGCGTCGGCGGTGAAGAACCTCGAGCGCACCACCGCCGCGCAGGCCGAGCAGGCGAACCGCGCCCAGGCCGTGGTGGCCGACCGGCTCCGCGATCACGACAGTGCCCGCGACGCGCTGGAGACGGCGACGGCGACGCGTCGTCGCACCGAGGACGGGCTGAGTGCGGCAACCGAGGACGCCGGCATCACGTGGAGCGGTCTCGACGACATCGAACGGACCGAGCAGCTCAACGCGGCGATAGACGCGCTCGCCGAGGAACGCGACGCCGACGTGCGCGCCGTGCGCAGTGCACTGTCCCATCTCGACGGTGCCGCCGCGGCGCGATCACGGGCCGAAGCCGCGGCGGTGCGTGCCCGCGCGCAACGCGACACCGCGTCGGCCGCGGTGGAGACTGCCGAGACCATCGTCGAGCTGTCCCGCAGCGAGATCGCCGCCGAGCTGGGCCGGTGGTGGTCCGATCGCGCCGAGACCTTCGCGGCCGTGGGTCTGTCCACTCCGGTCTTCGAAGCGCTCGACACCGCCTTCGGAACCGTCGGTCAGGACGATGCGCCGGCTCCGGCGGCGGTGTTCGCCGAGCACACCGGCCCGGTGCTCGACGACCTGCGGTTCCGGCGTCGCGTATGCGGCTCGGAGATCGAGTCGCTCGGCACCCGCATCGCCGAACTCGAGACCGAACGCGCCGCCGTCGCGGCCGAACGCGACGACGCTCCCCCGGTATTCCCCGCTCGCACCGGCAACCGTGACGATCTTGTCGGCGCCCCGCTGTGGCAGCTCGTCCGGTTCCGCGACGACGTGTCGACACAGGACGCCGCCGGTATCGAAGCGGCATTGCAGGCCGCGAACCTGCTCGACGGGTGGATCACCGATGGCGACCTGCCGGACATCGAGTCGGAGCAATTGTTGGTGCCGTTGGCGCCCGAGCACCGGCCGAGCGGTCCCACGCTCGCGGATGTACTCGTTCCCGAGCCCGACACGGCCGTCCCCGAGGAACGGGTCGCCGCGGTGCTGTCGTCGATCGCGTGGGCCACCGACCTCGGACCGGGCGCGCGGGTGTCGGTCGATGCGCACGGCGGGTTCCGGCAAGGAGTGCAGCTCGGTCGCCACGTCAAGGAGCAGGTCGAGTTCATCGGGGCCACCGCCCGCGCCCGGCGTCGGCAGCGTCGCATCGTCGAACTCGAGACCACCATCGCCGAATGCCGCGCCGACGTGGAGTCGCTGCGCGAGCAGGATCGCGAGATCGGCGACCGGCTCACCGCACTCGACGACGCCGCGAAGTCGTTGCCGCGCACCGGATCCGTGCTCGCGACGCTGCGCAAGGTTACCGAATGCGCCGGCGCGCTGCGGACCGCATCCGAGTCCGCGGCCGCCGCCGACCGCGACCTGGACCAGGCGATCGCCGCGATCGCCACCAAGGAACAGCACCTGCGATCGACGGCCGGCCGGCACCGGGCACCGCTCACTGCGACGGAACTCGACAGTCTCGACGCGGCCGTGCGGCACTTCCGTTCGCAGGCTCAGGCCCTGCAGCGCGCCCTGCGCGAACAGGTCACCTGTGGCGATCGGCTCCGCGACACCGATCTTCGCCTCGAGGAAGCACGGGTCTCCGCCGAGAACGCGGCCGAACTCGCCGCGGAGAACGCCGAAAGACTGGCCGACGAACAGCAGAAACTCGCGACGCTGCGCGAGTCCATCGGGGCGAGCGCCGACCGCCTCGACACCCAGCTCGACGAGGCGCGGCGCAGGATCGAGATGACGAAGACCGCCGAACGGACCGCCCGCAAGGCCCACGAAGCGGCGCTCGAACGAATCGGCAAGGCCGACGCGGCCCATACGGGCGCCGAGACCGCCCTGCGCTCGGCGCTCACCGAGGCCCGGGCCGACGCCGACACACTCGCGCCGTTCGCCCGCCGCGACCTGCTGATACTGCTCGGTGTGGACACCGAACACGTCTGGCCGTCCAGCGCGGCCGCGTGGCTCGACGCCGATCAGCTCGCCTATCGGATCCGGCAGTCCCCCGACAACCCGGTCGACGTACTGCCCACCGAGGTCCTCGCACTGTTCCGTGCCCTCGACACCGCCACCGAATCGGTCACGACCTCCGAGTCCACTCGCAAGTCCACCGCCTCGGCGCTGACGTCCGCACTGCAGGAGTTCGACGCCGAACTCGCCCGGGGCCGCGACTACCGGCTGCACTGGGACGCCGCCGAGGGCGTCACCGTCGTGCAGGTACAGGATGAACAGGGCTACACGTCCGTCGCGGCCTTCGCGCAACGTATCGCCCGAGCGCGGCAGGAACAGGAGACCCTGCTCACCGACTCCGAACGGCGCATCCTCGAAGACGCGCTCCTCACCGGTCTCGCGCAGCAGATCCACGAGCGCACCGTCGACGCCCGCGACCTCATCGCCCGGATGGGTACCGAGATGCGGCAACGGCACATGTCCTCGGGCAACACCATCGGGGTGCACTGGGTGCTCGCCGACCATCTCGACGAGCCGGCCCGGGCGGTGTGCAAACTCCTCGACCGCGACGCGTCGATGCTGGCACCGGACGATCTCGCGGGGATCCGCGCGCATTTCGCCTCGCGGATCCGCGCGGAGCGGGCCGCGCACCCGGAACGGTCGTACCCGGAGATCCTCGCCGCGACGCTGGATTACCGCCGGTGGCGGGTGTTCTCGTTCAGTCTCATCGGTGCGGACGGCAGCGAGGACCGCCTCACCCCGGCCCGGCACTCGGCGTTGTCCGGTGGCGAACAGTCCGTCTCCCTGCACCTGCCGTTGTTCGCGGCGGCGCACGTGATGCTCGATTCGGCCGACCCGCACGCGCCGCGCCTGCTCGCCCTCGACGAGGCCTTCGCCGGCGTCGACGACACCGGTCGCAGCGAACTGCTCGGTCTGTCCGTGCAATTCGACCTCGATCTGTTCATGACCGGTTTCGACCTGTGGATCACCTATGCGGGCGTGCCGGGGTGCGCGCACTACGACCTGTCGCATTCGGTGGCCGAGCACACCGTCGCCACCACGCTGCTGGTGTGGTCGGGGGGCGAACTGCTCGCCGAGCACGACGGGTCCGATCTGGAGAGCGCGCTGGGATCTCCGCGGACCCGTCGGGTCGCACGCCCTGCGGAGGGGGCCTTCGAGTTCGCCTGATCGTGACGACGGTCACTGCGGCGTGTTGCTGGTCGATCGGGGCTCCCCCCTTGCCTCGCGGTCCTACGATCCGGAAGATGACGAGGCTTCGGGTATCCAGACTCATCGTCGGCGCCGCGACCGTGGTCGGCCTGCTCCTGGGCGCGGGCCCCGCGGCAGCCGCACCGGCACCGGGCGCGCGGGTGACCGCGTCGCCGGACGGTTTCATGCTCGACGGTCGGGCCTGGTGGCCCACCGGGTTCAATGCCTACCAGCTCGCCACCGATTGGTCGGTGAACTGGGGATGCGGCGCCATGGTCGACCTCGACGCCTATTTCGGCGCGCTGCCGCCGAATTCGCTCACCCGATTCAATCTGTTCCAGGCGCTGGCCGTCAACCGGTTCACGGGACAACTCGACTTCGGACCGATGGATGCGGTCTTCGCGGCGGCCGAAGCGCACGATCAGATGCTGCTACCTGTCCTGGCACCTCAGGACGGTGCGTGTGAGGACGAGGTCTTCAAGGGCCGGCAGTGGTACGTCGACGGCTGGACCGAGTTCACCCCGGGCCACGAGCGGGTGGTGATGAGCTACCGGGACTGGATGCACACTGCCGTCGCCCGCTACCGGGATTCCCCCTCCCTCGCGGCGTGGGAGCTCGTCGGCGAGCCGGAGACGAGTTCCTGCACCGACGCCGCGTGCTATTGGTGGACCCGGTCGTGCGAGCCCGGGGCCGCCCAGGTGCTGCGCGACTTCTTCGATACAGCCGGTGCCGAACTGCGCGCTGTCGACCCCCGCACCTTGATCACGGCGGGGTACACCGGAGGCGGCCAGTGCGGAACCCAGGGCGACGAATACCGGTTCGTCAGCGCCTCACCGTATGTCGATGCCGTGCAGTACCACGACTACGGCGCCGACGGCGTGCCCTTGCCCGGCGATCAGTGGAACGGTCTCGCCCGGCGAGTCGCGCAGGCCACGGCCGTCGGAAAGCCGTTGCTCGTGGCGGAGATCGGTGAGCTCGCCGGATCGTGCGGATCGCTCGTCGACCGCGCCGAGCACATCACCACGAAGATCGAAGGTCAACGCGCCGCCGGCACCGCGGGTGCACTGCTGTGGGCGTTCGTACCCGACCCACGCGAGTCCGACTGCACCTTCGACATCGGGTTCGACGATCCCCTCTGGGATGTGGTCGACAACTTCGGCTTCCTGGAACCCTCCACCGCCTCGAACCCGCAGTTCTTCCCATAGATCGACGCGGGGAGGGTGCAGTCCTCACACGTCGACGGTGAAACCGAGATCCACGTCGCACGCAGCCTGCCCGCCGCGAATTCCCCAACTCGCGGCGGGGATGTCCCGGACGATGACCGTGACGTGGTCGGCGGGGATCCCCAGAACTTCGAGCCGCTCGGTGATCTCACGGTAGAGGCGCCGCTTCGCGTCCACGCTGCGCCCCGCGAAGCAGTCGACGATCACCAGGGTGTAGAGCTCGGGAGAGGTCAGGGTCGGCGGCACCGCGAAGCGTTCAGGTTCGTGCACCACAAGCCGGACGTGCTTGTCGACCTCCGGGATCCGGAAGGCAGCGACGAGCGCGTCGTGCACGGCGTCGATGATGCCGGTCTCGACCTCGCGGTCGTGGCGGGTGCGAACCTCGATGACGGTGCTGGGCATCCGACACTTCTACCGGTCGGAGGACCGCTGCGCAATGGACGGAGGCGGAATTCATCGGCGGACGGCCGAGAAATTCCTCCGCTTCTCGCCGGGGACCGCCGAGTTCGCGGCGTCGGTTCTCCGGTGGCGCCGGAGGTTACCCACGCACACCCGTCCCACGAGCGCAGGGTGGAACAGACAGCTCGGCGGATCCATCAGGCTGCTGACCCGCAGGAATCGGTCGACGACCACGGGATCGTTCTCGGCAGCGGCCAGGACACGCGCCACATACGCGTTGCCGAGTCGGGTCTGCACGCTGCGTGAACCTTCGACCTCGGGCAGCGCCAGATCCGCGCCGACCGCGAGCTGCCACGCGGCGCCGATGGGTTTCCTCGCGGCCCGGAAGAATCTGCGGGACAGGTCGTCCTCACCGCGCCGCAGGCAGTCCCGCAGCGACATCGCTTCGACGGCGGCTACCGTCATGCCCTGACCATAGACCGGATTGAAGCTGCAGATCGCATCGCCGAAGACCAGCAGTCCATCCGGGAAACGGTGCATCCGCTCATAGTGTCGCCATTGGCTGGACGGGAACTTGTGCTGCGCCAGCTCACCGAGGGGTTCGGCGGTACGGAGCGCGGCCACGACATGCTCGGGCGCGTACGCCTCCACGGCGGAGATCATGCCGTCCAGGCGCGGTGGCGGTTCACGACCAGCCATGGCGGCGACCGTGAACAGCCACGTGTCGTGCTCGTAGCCGAACAGCGCCATGCCCGCGGGGCGACCCGGCACGGCGCCGATCAACACCATCTTCTCCATCGGTGTGCCCGGCGCGAGTCGCAACAGCTGGCTGCGATACACGACGTGGACGACGACATGCTCCTCGACCGGTCGCCCGTAACCGAGTTTCTCGAGACCCGCCGGGGTGCGGGCTCCGCGCCCCATCGCGTCGACCACCAGATCCGCCGTCAGGCTCCGAACACCCTTGCGGCTGCCCACCTGCACTCCGGTGATCCGGCGGCGGTCGGGTGTCGTCGTCAGGTCGCCGACGTTGTGCCCGTCGAGGAGAGTGATGTTCGGGATGGCGCGCACGCGCCGCCGGACATGATGTTCGAGCAGCGGCCTGCTCGGCACGTAGGTGGCTCGGCGGTCGCGGAAGCGACCCGACGGCGCCAGCCGGTGGCCACCGAGGACGAAGTGCATCTCCGACAGGTCACCGTCGGCGATCACCGGTGCGCCGTCGGCGATCAGTTCGTCGAGGATACCCGGGAACAATTCGTCCATGGACCGGGCGCCGCGGGCGAGAAGCCCGTGTCCGTGCCGCCCCTGCGGTACCCCGTGGCGGTTGTCCGCACCGGTCGGGAGGACGTCGCGTTCGACGACCGTCACCGCGCGGTACGAATCGGCCAGTGCACGGGCCGCGAGCAGACCGCCGACGCTCGCGCCCAGAACGATTGCATGGTCACCGATCTTGTCCATCTCGTCATCTCCGTCGGCCGGTCGACTGTCGCGCACCTACGTGCCTGTACACGAAGTCTGGGGCGGCGATCGTCGACGGTCGCGAGTAGCGCACTACTCGATTCGGAATCCGGTTGCCCGGCCGCGGCGGCGCTGCTTCGATCGGAGCCATGAACAACCGCACACGTCTGACGCGCAAACCCGAACGCGGCACCGACGATCCCGCCGTCCTGCACCGCCTTCTCGACGAGGCCCGCATCGCGCACGTGGGATTCGTGCGTGACGGATCGCCCGTGGTGCTGCCGATGGCGATGGGACGCGACGGAGACCGGTTGCTGCTGCACGGTTCCACCGGCGCCGGGATGTTCCTCGCCGCCCGTGCCGGAATCGAGGTGTCCGTCGCGGTGACACACCTCGACGGACTCGTGTTCGCCCGGTCGGCCTTCGACCACAGCATGAACTACCGCAGTGCCGTGCTGTTCGGAGTGGCCACACCGGTCGTCCCGGACGAGAAGGAACGTGCGTTGAGGGTGGTGAGCGAACATCTGATGCCGGGACGCTGGGACGAGGTCCGGTCGCCGACCCCGAAGGAGCTGGCCGCCACCACCGTCCTGGAGGTGCCGCTCGCCGAGGCGAGCGTGAAGGTCCGGGCCGCCGGTCCGGGTGAGGATCGCGGGGACGGCGAGGACCACTCCGTGTGGGCGGGAGTGGTGCCCCTGCGTACCGTCGCCGACGATCCGATCCCGTCACCGATCACCGGTTCCGCGAGCGCACTGCCACGTTCCGTGCGCGCACTCCTGTGATCTCGTTCGGAGTGTCCGCCGTGTCCACCCCCGATTCCGGCATCGGTGATGAAAGGATGCCCGGGTCGGGGGAACAGATCGGAGTCGCCGCGAGTGCCACCAACGTCCGTGTCCGTGAAAGCCGCACGCAAGCGGCTCGGTGAACTGGTCCGAGAGGTCAACGACGACACTGTCGCCGTCGAGATCGTCGGCAAACGTGGCACGGGCGTCCTGATCTCCCAGGACCGTTACGCGGCGCTGCAGGAGGCGACCTTCCTGCTGCGCTCCCCCGAACTGATGGACAGCCTCCGCCGCGAGATGCAGCGGGCGCTGCTCGAGGACGCCGAGCCGGCGGACGAACCGCCGCTACGATCCGCTCGCCGGCGCACGAAGAACAAGAAGATGCGGAAGAAGCGCCATCGTTCCCGCTGAGCGCCGACCTGCCGAAGCGTCGTCGGTCCGTCGTCCACAACAGTTCGGGCCGGATCGACCCATCCCGTACATCTGCACACCGTCACCGACGACCACGGCCCGCCCGGCACCCGGCTCGTCCAGGGCCGGCCGAGACGGCCGACTCCCCGAGAGCGCCTGATCGAGCAGAGGTGCGCGGGATCGGACGGTCAGGTGCCGCAGAAGGTCCGGAAGGACTCGGCGAACGAACGTGGTGCCGGCGAGGCGTATTCGGCCCACTCGGCACGCATCTCGAAGGGATGCGTCACCATGTCGAGCAGTGTCGCGAACGGCGCGAGGTCACCGGCCGTCGCGGCCTTCAGAGCTGAATCGACGTGATGATTACGGGGGATGTACAGCGGGTTCACCCGGTCCATCGCCTCGGCCCGCTCTTTCGCCCCACGGTTGTCGCTCGTCGCGGCGGCGTGCCAGCGTTCGAGCCAGGGCGCTGTGCGCTCGCGCGGCACGAGCATGTCCAGGGATGCCGGATCTCCTCGCAGTTCGTCGGCGAGGGCACGGAAGGTCGCGGTCCAGTCGGCGCCGTGCTCTTCCAGCAGGGCCAGCAGATCGTCGACCGAGACCCGGTCGAGCGCGTCCTCGGAGAGGCCGAGCTTCGCCGCCATACCGACCCGGTAATGGTGCTCGTAGCGAGCGTCGAAACTGTCGAGAACCGCGGTGACGGCGCCGATCGCCGCGTCCGGGGTGGAATCGACCAATGTGAGCAGGGTTTCGGCGAGACGTGCCAGATTCCACTTCAGGACGGCAGGCTGGTTGCCGAAGGCGTAGCGCCCACTGTGGTCGATGGAACTGAACACTGCGGCCAGATCGAAGGCGTCGACGAAGGCACACGGACCGTAGTCGATGGTCTCTCCCGAGATGGTGGTGTTGTCGGTGTTCATCACGCCGTGGACGAAACCGACGAGCATCCACTGCGCGACCAACGCCGCCTGGGCCTCGACCACGGCGGCGAAGAAGCCCAGGTAGCGGTTGTCCTCGCCGGTCTCCGGCCGGTCGAGCAGGTGCGGATAGTGCCGGGCGATCGCGTGGTCGGCAAGCGAGCGCACGATCTCGCCCCGTCGCACCGCGAACTCGAAGGTCCCCACCCGCAGGTGACTGGACGCGACCCGGGCCAGCACCGCTCCGGGCTCGACACCCTCGCGGTACACCGACCGGCCGGTCGCCACCACCGACAACGAACGGGTGGTCGGGATACCGAGCGCGTGCATGGCCTCGCTCACGAGATATTCGCGCAGCATCGGCCCGACAACCGCGAAACCGTCCCCGCCCCTGGAGAACGGCGTAGGGCCCGAACCCTTGAGATGCAGGTCGGCACGTCGGCCGTCCCCGTCGACGAGTTCGCCGAGCAGCAACGCGCGACCGTCGCCGAGCAGCGGGGCGTATCCGCCGAACTGGTGACCGGCATACGCCATCGCGACAGGCTTGGCGCCGACCGGCACCGCCGAGCCTGCCAATACGGCTACCCCGTCGGCGCTGCGCAAGGCCGCCACGTCCAGGCCCAGTGACACCGCGAGCTCCTCGTTGAGCGCGAGCAGTTCGGGCTCGGGCGCCTCGGTGCCCTGCCACGGCACCGACAAGCCACTCAACTCGTCGGCGAAGGAACTACCGAGACCGGATATCGTGGTGTTCGTGCCGACGGGGAAATCCGGAATCGCAGTCATCCCTCGAGGGTAACCGTGTGACTCCGCCGCCTGTCGCGGGCGAATGGAACGCCGGTGCACCCCGGTCACCGGCGGCGCATCATTTCGCCCCGGACCGGGTATCCGCCCCCGTGCATCCCGACCCGGACGATCCTGGCCGCCCCTCCCGGCAGATCCGGATCCGCGACGTCGCCGAGCACCTCCGCGATGTCTTGCGGGCCGGGCCGCCGGACGGTCACGACCGCGTGATCACCGGGATCAGCGACGACTCCCGGACGGTGCAGCCGGGCGATCTGTACGTAGCGTTGCCCGGGCATCACGTCCACGGCCTGGACTTCGCGGCCGAAGCCGGCTCCCGCGGTGCGGTCGCGGGGCTCAGCGACCGGCCGTCGCATCTGCTGCCGACGTTCGTCGTCGATCGGCCTCGCGACGTGGTCGGTCCGCTGGCGTCGTGGATCCTCGGTCATCCCTCCCACGACCTGCAGGTCCACGGCATCACCGGCACCAACGGCAAGACGAGCGCGACCTATCTCCTCGACACCGCGCTCTCCGCGAACGGTGTCGTGACGGGCATGATCGGCGGTGTCGTCGTCCGCGGTCCCACCGGGGTTCGGGCCGCAACCCGCACGACCCCCGAAGCCGCGGTGGTGCACCGAACCCTCGCCGAGTTCCGCGACCAGGCTGTGCAGGCGGTGACGCTCGAGGTGTCTTCGCACGGCATCAGTCAGGGCCGCATCGACGGTGTGCGGTTCCGCACCGTCGCTTTCACCAATCTCGGACCCGACCACCTCGACTTCCACCACACGATGGAGCAGTACTTCGCCGCCAAGGCGGCACTGTTCACCGCGGATCGCGCGCAGGCCGCCGTGGTGAACATCGACGACGAGTACGGCCGACGCTTGGCGGCGTCGGCCGAGGTACCGGTGTGGACGCACTCGACCCGCGATGCCCGCGCCGACATATACGCGGACACGATCCGGTGCGACCTCCACGGCACCACCTTCACCGTGCACACGCCGGCCGGACGTGCGCCGGTGCGACTGTCTCTGCTCGGACCCCACCAGGTGGCCAATGCGCTGACGGCGCTCACCTCGGTGGCCGCCGCCGACGGAGACGTCCTGCACGCCGCGGCGGGTCTGGAAACGCTCGCGGGTGTGCCCGGACGACTCGAACGCGTCGACGCCGGTGAAGGCGTTCTCGCGTTGGTCGACTACATGCACAACACGTCCGGGCAACGCGAACTGTTGCCGTTCCTCCGCTCGCTCGCTCCCGAGCGGCGGCTGGTTCTCGTCATCAGTGCGACCGGGGAGCGCGATCCCGCCAAGCGATTTCCGCTCGGCCACACCGCGGCGACCTACGCCGACGTCGTGGTCGTCACCGACGACAGTCCGCTCTCCGAAGACCCGCGCATTCTCCGGGAAGCGGTCGCCGAGGGTGCGCATGCCGCGCACGGTGCCCGCGTCGTCGTCGAACCCGACCGTCGCCGCGCCTTCGAGATCGCCGTCTCCCACACCGGTCCCGGAGATGTCGTCGTCGTGGCCGGGAGGGGATGCGAGCCACGCCTGGTCTCCGGGGAGAGGATTCAGTTGTTCGACGACCGGGACGAACTGCGGCGCGCGCTGCACCGCACGCACCGGAGGTCCACCTCGCGCGTGCCCCGCTGCTGAGGACTGCCGGGTTCCTAGGCCTGCAGGCCGGGGTGCCCGGACAGGATCGTGAACGACGCCTTCGTCGACACCGGCGCATCCGGTTCGGTGACCGTGTCCAGCACCCGGAAGTCGGCGTGCACGGCATCCGGGGTGATCGTGGTGCGCACATAGCCGCGGCGATCGTTGTAGAACCTCAGATGCGGGTTCGCCTGCATATGGCCGATCTGTGTCGCGCCGGTACCGTTGCCGTTCGACGTGATCGACGTGCACACCAGTTCCGAACCCACCACCGGGGCATCGGGGTCGGCGAAGTCGGCCTTGATGTCGTTGGCCCAGTGCCGGTGCACGTCGCCGGTGAGGACCACGGCGTTGCGTACCGGCGAGTCCACCCAGCCCTGCGTGATCCGGCGCCGCGAGGCGGCGTATCCGTCCCAGCCGTCCATGCTCACCTCGTCGGTGTCGGGGCTCGGATCCCTGTCCTGTTCGGCGAAGAACACCTGCTGGCCGAGGAAATCCCACTGCGCGGTGGAGGTGCGGAAGCCGTCGAGCAACCACTGTTCCTGTTCGGTTCCGGTGAGTGTTCGTGCCTCATCGTGACGTTCTACAGCGTTCTTCTTCCAGCCGTCGCCGGCGGCCTGGTCGTCGCGGTACTGCCGGGTGTCGAGCATGTGGAAGTTGGCGAGATTCCCCCACCGGACCCGCCGGAAGATCTTCATGTCGTGTCCCGAGGGCGCCGACGAGGGTCGCAGCGGCATGTTCTCGTAGTAAGCCTGGAAGGCAGCTGCGCGGCGGGCGAGGAAGTTCTCGGTGGTGTCGTTACCCTCAGCGGCATCGGCATTCTCCGGAACGGGACCGGCCCAATTGTTGTCGACCTCGTGGTCGTCCCACACGACCAGCCAGGGCGCGACTGCATGGGCCGCCTGCAGATCGGCGTCGGCTTTGTACTGCGCGTGACGTTGACGGTAGTTCGCCAGGGTGACGGTCTCGGGCCCGTCGAACGAACGCACGAGACCGGTGTCGCTCGTGTAGTCACCGCTGATGTACTCGTACTGATAATCCCCGAGGTGCAGAACGAGATCCGGATCGTCCTCCGCCATGCGCCGGTAGGCGGTGAAGTAACCGTGTTCGTACTGGGCGCAACTCGCGAACGCCATCGTGAGGGCGGCCGGGATCTCGGTGGCGGCCGGTGTCGTCAGTGCCCGCCCCACCGCGCTCATATGGTTGCCGGTGCGGAACCGGTAGAAGTACTCCCGCCCGGGGCGCAGCCCGAACAGTTCGACGTGGACGGAGTGGGCGCTGTCGGGGACGGCCTGTTCGGTGCCGCGTGCGACGACGCGGGTCATCTTCTCGTCTTCCGCGACTTCCCATTGCACCGGAACGTTCCGATTCGGCATTCCACCGAGTCCGTCCTCGGCAATCGGGTCGAGGGCGAGCCGCGTCCAGATGACGAATCCGTCCGGCGCGGGGTCGCCGGAGGCGACACCCAGCAAAAAGGGGTCGCCCTTCACTCCCGGTGCGGAGGCGCGCCCGTATCCGGTGACGCCGATGGAGGTAGCTGCGGTGACGACGGTGATTCCGAGTCCGGCCGTGAGGAACGATCTACGCGACAAAGGCATGGCCACGAAAGGTAATGGTCGAATCTCTTTCTCACGGAATGCGTTACCGAACGCGGGGAGAACTCTCGGAAACATTTGGGGATTCGCCGACAGGGGTGGGCACAATCGCCTCGAGGTCTACGATGAGGAGGGCTTCGGACGGAGGAAACTGTCATGGCTTTTCCTGCACTCACCCACGTCGCCGTCACCGTCTCGGATCTGGCTGCGAGCACCGCGTGGTACTCGAATCTCTTCGACGCCATGCCCGCCCTCGACGAGGACGACGAATCGGGCACCTTCCACCACGCGGTCTTCGCGCTCGACGGCGGCACGCTGTTCGGCTTGCACACCCATTCCGGGTCGCCACCGCAGGGGTCTTTCGACGAACGGAACACGGGGCTCGACCATATCGCGTTCGGTTGCACGGCGAGCGAGCTCGAGAAGTGGCGCGAGCGGCTCGACAGTCTAGGAATCCCGCACGGGGACATCAAGAACGCGGCGTACGGCTCCGGGCTGTCGTTCCGCGATCCCGACAACATCGCGCTCGAATTCTTCGCGCCACCGAGCTGATCGTCCCTGCACGTCGGTGGATATCCACCGCGGCTACATACTCTCCGGCGTCATCTCCGCCGCGGACGATAGATCGACGTCGCCCACCGAACAGCGTCCTCGAGTCGCCGTTCGCTCATCTCGAACACGTCGTCGAACTCCGGCTTCACCGACTCACACGGGCAGTAACCGTTGGCAGGGCCGGCGCAGGTGGAGAGGACGGCCCCACCATCGACGACGAAGGCCTCGGAGTAGATCTCGCATGCGAGTCACCGATTCGCCAGGACCCTGTGGGTAGCCTTCACTTCGTACACCTTCATCACCTCCTCGCAGGCCCGAATGTTCGAACCGGTACTTCGCAAACTTGCAGACCCCCGCTGCGAACCTCTCGAGTCGAATAGTCGCGCCCGCCGACCGATTGTCCGGCCGCGCGTCTCTCGGCGTCACTCTGCATCGCGTCTCGCAGGCAGCCATGGGAGCGAGGCCGAGCAGTTGCAGCGAGTTTCCGACAATGCGACGGCATGTACGCCGTACCGCACCGACTCGGCGAGCAACGCGTTCAAGAGCGGTATCTGTCGCGGAACACCGGCATTTCTACGCCACGGACCTGTTCCTCGACGAGTTCGAAGGGAGCATCCGGCGCAGTGGCTTCCGCACGCGCGTCGAGAGACCGGTGGAGGTCGAGCATCCATCACGCCTTTCCGAAGAAGGTTCGATCTGCACGGGCCGTCGCTTCTCGGACACCGGTGCCGACCGATCACCGTCGATGTTCGACGGGCCGGCCGTTCACCGCGCAGCCACTCTCCGAGCGGCCACCGAGCTGTTCATTGCATCCGTCGTCGTAGGTCGTCGATGTCGAGAGCTTGTTCTTGATATCGGGGCGATGCTCACGCTGTGGTTCAGGTCTCACTGGGCGGCAGCACAGCGTCGGGTTGCAGTGACTTCGGGCGTCCGCAACACAACCGGCGGAAGACCGCCGATGATGGACTCCGGGTAGCGACTCGTCGAGAACTGTTCCTGGACTTGAACTCCCCGGCCATCCCACCCGAATCCTGGCTACCGGGAATGCAACCGAAGTGATGGCGACCACCTGACTACTCTTCCACCGACAAGCTCCTGCCTCACACCGAAGGCCGAGCGTGACGGCGAGTAGTGGAGAGCTTTCAGATGAGTGAACTGGACGGGAAGATCGCGCTCATTACCGGCGCAGGCCAGGGTGTCGGGCAGGGAATTGCGTTTGCGTTGGCCAAGCAGGGCGCGTCGATCGCGGTGGTCGGTCGCACCGAATCGAAGTTGATCGAGACCTGCGAGCAAATCCGGCAGTTCGGTGGTCGGGGCGAGCCGATCGTCGCCGACATTGCGGACGGCGACCAGATCACGAAGTCGGTCGCCGAAACGGTCGACTTGTTCGGTGGCATCGACATCCTGGTCAACAATGCCAGTCTCAATCCGCTCGGCGACATCCTCGACCTCGATCCCGAGAGACTTGCGGCCGGGCTGAACTCAGGTCCTGTGGCGACGTTGCGAACCATGCAAGCCTGCTATCCGCACATGAAGGCACGCGGTGGCGGAGCGGTGGTCAACATGGTCAGTTCCGTCGCAGTGCGCTGGGACGCCAGCAACTACGGTGGTTACGCGGCCGTCAAAGAGAGTGTGCGCGCTTTGACGCGAGCGGCCGCGTGCGAGTGGGGCAAGGACGGCATCCGGGTCAACGCAGTCGCCCCACACGCCCGGACACCAGGCCTCGAGCGATGGATCGCCGCCCGTCCCGAGGAGGCGGCAGCATTCATTGCGAGCATTCCGATGCGGAGAATCGGTGATGCCGAAAGCGATATCGGCCGGGCAGTGGCATTTCTGGTCGGCCCGGATGCCGGATACCTCACCGGTGCGACGATTCCGCTCGACGGCGGCCAGTCCCGCTGGGGCTGACCCTGGAAGGGTCGCCGTTCGACCGGCGGTGTCGAGGCAGATGGCGCTGCCCCCGTCGAGAGGATCAAGTCGAGTCGCGGATAGCGGTGTAACGCGGCCCTCGCACCCCCGGCTCTGATGGGGGCCGCTTCCGGCGAACATGTCCCGGTCTGCCGTCATCGGGTAGGTTGTCGTCGCCGGCGCGCCGATCATCATCGTCGGACAGGTCCGTTCTGCACGTATGTTCAGCGCTCGGTTTCGAATGCCGGTCTTCAAGAGTCGGGTTGTCACCTGACCGTCGCCCCTGATGTCGTGACGAGATCTTT
This sequence comes from Rhodococcus sp. As11, assembly GCF_048957735.1. Classification (NCBI taxonomy): domain Bacteria; kingdom Bacillati; phylum Actinomycetota; class Actinomycetes; order Mycobacteriales; family Nocardiaceae; genus Rhodococcus; species Rhodococcus sp. As11. The sequence continues at coordinate 6,573 of NZ_JARDJE010000008.1, read as the reverse complement.
GACGATAGATGGAATGGGAAGTGCTATGGCAACGCCAGACGAAGAAAAGAATGTCGTACTGCTCCACCGCGATGGACCCGTAGGAGTTATCACCCTGAATCGGCCGCAGGTGCTCAATGCCGTCAACGCTGCGGTGTCCGATGCACTGGGCGCTGCTCTCGACGAGATCGATCGTGACCCCGACCTGCGAGTCGGCGTCCTGACGGGATCGGGACGGGCGTTCTGTGCCGGTGCCGATCTGAAGGCCTTTGCCGATGGCGGATCCGTACTGCCGACGAACCATCCCGAGTGGGGATTTGCCGGCTTGGTCGAGCACTACGTGTCCAAGCCCCTGATCGCCGCCGTCAACGGCGTGGCGGCCGGCGGCGGTACCGAAATCGTGCTCGCCTGTGACCTCGCCGTGCTCAGTTCTGAGGCCACGCTCGGATTGCCGGAGGTCAAACGCGGTCTCATCGCCGGAGGCGGTGGGCTCATCCGCCTCCCCAATCAGATCCCTCCCAAGATCGCTGCGCACGCAGTATTCACCGGCGAACCGATCTCGGCCGAGACGGCACTTCGCTGGGGGTTGGCCAACGTCGTCGTTTCACCCTCGGAAGTGCTGCCCGAAGCCTTACGTCTGGCCCACGCCATCGCTGCCAACGCACCCATCGCGGTACAGGCGAGCAAGAAGATCATTTCGCAGGGACAAGCGTCCGGACTCGAAAACACGATCTGGAAAGTCAATTCGGCCGAGTCCGACGCCGTGTGCGCCAGTGAGGACGCGCTGGAAGGCGCCGCCGCGTTCACCGAGAAACGACCGCCCGTGTGGCGGAACTGCTGACCGCACAACGTCCTGCTGCGCACCCGTTCGTGAAACGCCTCGGAGTCGCGAGGAGGCACCACGACTCCGAGGCGAGCGACGTCCGCTCCCCAGGATTCCCTCGCCGTTGAACGAATCGAGCGGCGCGACCGACCGATCGGGAGTCGTGGTCTCAGTGTCGATTCGGCAGAATCAAGCTGTCCATGACGGACGTGTCGCGCACTTCCTACTTCCGTCCTACTCGGGAATGTACCCGCACGTGTTCGACCCTCGAGGTCCCATCGGCATGTCGGCCTTCGAGGTCGTCCCCAGCAGGTCGTCGTCCGAGGCCGACGTGGAAACTGGTCGATACCTTCCCGACTACGTGAACTCTCGCAGACCGCACTGCCGGATGCAGCGCTTCATACTTTCCTCAGGGACGGCTACAGCAAAGCCGGCGCCGAAGCGCCTGCCGTCCTCCCTCTCCGCAGGGGCGCCACTGCGCCTGTGCCCTCGGCATGGGATGCAGACCACAGACGCTTTCTATCGGGTCGACGGTCCTCTCAGCACACCCGACAACCGGTAAACGCAGTCGTTCTGATCACCGACGGTGCACCCTGCGCCGGCAGGTCACACCGACGAGCTGGATCGTCGAGAACAGGCTCTACAGCAACCGTCGACACCGATCCCGACTGCCTTCCATCACGCCGAACTCGTTCCGAAACAGCCGGTGAGTAAGTGTTATCGAGACCAGATCGGGATCGGTCGGCGTGCGCGGTCCTTATCGGGGCAATCCGAGTACGCGACGGGCGATCACGTTGAGCTGAATCTCGATGGTACCGCCGCCGAACAGGACTGCAGGCAGGCCGATGTGGTCGATCATGTGCCCGTCGTCGTCGACGGCTCCGGCCGGGCCGAGTAGCGAGACAAGCGCTCGCGAACCGTCCCGTTGCGCGATCGCACTGAAAACTTTCTGCACGCTGATCTCCGCGCCGACGTCGAGACCCGACAGACGACCCTGCACGCTGCGCAAGTTCATTGCCGACAAGGCCATCTCGCGGGCGGTGCTACGCCCGAGAGTACGCAGCGCCGCGTCGTCTCCTGCGGCATGCCGGCCGGACTCGACGAGACCGCGTACGCGTGCGGCGGAGCCGTGCGCGAGTTCGGTCCCCATGTTGAGTCTCTCGTTGGCCAGCGTCGTGGCCGCGAGCCGCCAGCCCTGACCCGGTTCGGCGACGAGGCAGTCGTCGGGCACGAAGACATCGTCGAAGAACACCTCGTTGAACTCGGCTTTTCCGGTCGCCTGTCGCAGCGGCCGCACATCGAGTCCCTCGCTCTGCATGTCGATGAGGAAGTAGGAGATGCCTTCGTGTTTCGGCACATCGGGATTCGTTCGCGCCAGACAGATACCCCAGTCAGCCTGATGCGCAAGCGAATTCCATACCTTCTGACCCGCGATCACCCAGCCGCCGTCCACCTTGCGGGCGCGGGTGGACAATCCTGCCAGGTCCGAGCCGGCGCCCGGCTCGCTGAACAACTGACACCAGACGATCTCGCTCCGGAGCGTGGGAGCAACGAACCGCCGCTGTTGGTCCTCGGTGCCGTGGAGCAACAGTGTCGGCAGGACCCATTCCCCGATCACAGTGGTGGGTTGTTCGAGTCCGCGGCGCGCGAATTCGTCCGCGATCACGGCCTGTTCGTGCGGCGTGGCTGCCAACCCGTACGGCAGGGGGTAGTGCGGCGCGACGAAACCGGCCTCGGCCAATCGGGCTCGGCGTGCACCGCCGCGCGCCGGCGCCCACCCCTCGGTGTACACCGCGTCGTCCGGAAGCGAGAGCACTTCGTCGAGGACCTCCCCGACGCGCTCTCGCAGTTCCGGAAGGGCGTCCGTACCGACCAGCGAGAAATCGCGAGCGCTAGACATCGCGAGCTCGCCGAGCCGGCGGGCCCAGACCTCTTCCGGGCCGACGATCGAGGTGATCGACAGCGCTCGCCGCCAGTACAGGTGCGCGTCATGCTCCCAGGTGAAGCCGATACCGCCGAGCAGAGTGACACACTCCAGAGCGATGTCGACGGCAGCCGGCACAGCCGTCACGGCTGCCTGTGCGGCCGCGAGCCGCTGCTGTTCTCGACCGTGCAGTTCCGATCGCGCGGCATCCCATGCAGCGGCAGCAGCGATGTCACGCCGTACCAGCATCATCGCCGCCTTGTGCTGCACGGCTTGGAAGCTCCCCACCGGCCGGCCGAACTGGTGCCGGTTGCGGACGTGGTCGACGGCCGTGTCCAGCGCCCACGCTGCGATCCCGGCGGCCTCGGCACCGAGCAAGGTGTTGACGATCAGGTGCACATCGTCCCTCTCGACCGGCGGCAGCAGGTGCTCGGCGTTCACCACCTCGCCGGAGAGTCGCAACCGCCCGATCGATCGAGTGAGGTCCACACCCTCGGCAACTTCGATCTCTCCGGCAGTCGAGGGAAGCCGGAACCACACCCACGCGCCATCGGCGGTGGTGGCACACACGATCACCTCGTCGGCGCCCGGCAATCCGAGCACCGGTTCGGAAAGGCCCGTTACCGTCCATCCCTGCTCGACGGGCGTCGCGACGAGTCCGGGCACGGTAACTGCGGCACCGGTCGCACCGTCGACGAACCGGCGCAGGAGATCCGTGACGACCTCGCCCGAAGGGAGTGTGGCGATCAGTGCGCTGGCGATGACGGTAGGTACCCACGGACCCGGCGCAAGGGCACGACCGAACTGCTCGGCCACGACGGCGAGCTCCGGGAGACCGGCGCCGGCACCGTGATCTTCCTCGGCCAGATGCAAAGCATGCAGGCCTTGCTGGACGCATGCGTCCCAGATCTCGGGCCGTTTCCCCTCCGCAAGTTCCGCGAATGTCTCACGGGTGCGTGCGATCGGTGCGTGACGGCGGGCCACGCCGGCAACGGCGTCGGCAAGGTCACGATGGTCTGCGTCAAGAGCGATGGCCATGTCTACATCCGTTCCAGAATTACGCACGTGGTGGCTGCGGAGGCACAGATGGCGATCATCGCGATCTCCTTGTCCCGACGCTCGAGCTCGTCGATTGCCGTGGCCAGCAAACGAATACCCGTTGCGCCTGCTGGATGACCGAGAGCAATGGCACCACCGCCGACATTGAGCACCCCCGGATCGACCTTGTGGACCTGTGCGAACGACATGGGCACGGCAGCGAATGCTTCGTTGACCTCGAACAGGTCCACGTCGGCGACGGTCATCCCTGTGCGCTCGAACAGGGTATGCGCCGCGGCAACCGGGCCGTCCAGCATGAACTCGGTATCGCCGCCGATGACACACTGCGCGAGCAATCTGGCCCGCGGCCTCACGCCGAGGTCACGAGCCTTGTTCTCGGACATCAGCACGGCTGCGCTCGCACCGTCGGACACCTGCGACGACGTGCCGGCGGTGTGGAGGCCGCCGTCGATCGTGGGGCGCAGCCGGGCAAGCGCCTCCATGCTCGTCTCGCGCAGGCCCTGATCCTGGGTGACTCGCGTACCGAGCCCGTCGCCGGGGATTGCGACAGGAATGATCTGCCGATCGAACCAACCGTTGTCCCAGGCGGCGCGAGCGCGGTGCTGCGAACGCAGTCCGAATTGGTCGAGTTCCTCGCGCGTGAACCCACGGTGTCGCGCGATCCGATCGGCGGCAGTGTACTGATCGGGCATGTCCACCGACCAGGTCTCCGGTCGAGGCGTCCCGGCTCCGGTCCCGACCTTGGCGGTCAGCGGTACCCGCGACATCAGTTCGACGCCACACGCCAACCCCACCTCGAGGGTGCCGAGGGCGATCTGACCGGCGACGAGAAGAACCGACTGAAGGGCGGTGCTGCACTGGGCGTCGATCGTGGATGCCCCTGTATGTGAGGGTAGACCGGCATGCATCCACGCGGTGCGGGTGATGTTGCCGAACTGCTCTCCGATCGGAGTGACACATCCGCCGACAGCCTGCTCGACGAGGGAAGGATCCAGATCGAGTCGGTCGAGCACTCCGCGCTGCGCCAGCCCGAGCAATTCAGCGGCGTGCAGACCGGAGACCCAGCCGTCGCGCTTGCCGAACGAGGTGCGCGCGGCATCGACAATCACGGGTTTCATTTGCAGAACCTCTCTCTGTGAATCTTCCTGGAGCAGTGCAAAAGACGTGGATGTAGTTCTTCGGTTACAGGGGCCGGAGCCACCGACCGGACGCTGCCACGCGTGCGCGAAATCGGTCGGACCACGTCGGCGCCGAGGAGGCAACGCGCTCGATCAGCGACCTGATCCCCTACGCGACCGCTCTTCTACTCGGCTCCGAAGCGCTGTTCTCTGGAACAATTGTCCTGCAGCAGTTGGCTATTACAAATCGGGGCCGAGATTACGCGTTCGTGTAGACGCTGCCCCGCCGGATCATCAACGTCAAGCCGATCGTCAGCAAGCCTGCAAGAATCATCATGGTGGCAACCAGATTCAACCCGCCGACGGCGCCGGCTGCTGTCGATGCCAGCAGCACCGTTGCGACCGAGGTGCCGATTCCTTGACCGGCGGTGCGCAGCACCGCGTTGGTGCCGGTCGCCTCGCTGGTGTTGCTTTCCGGAACCGCCTCGATGATGAGGTTCGGGAGTGCGGTGTAGGCGAATGCGGTCGCGACCGAGACGGTGATGATCATCGCGGTCATGCCGACGATCGAGTCGTGGAATACGATGATCATCGCGCTACCGATGGTGAACAGGGCTGAACCGAGCAGCATCGATACCCGCGAACCCACAGCGCGCGTGATGCGCCCGCTCAGCGGAGTGCAGACGAAGCCGAACATCGAACCGATGAACGACAGCCAACCGGCATTGGTCGCCGAGACGCCCAAGCCGAACGGTCCTGTGGTCGGAGACTGCAGGACCAGCGGAATGATCATCGTACTGATACCCATCGGGCCGGCGGCGATCACCACCGTCGCACACATCGTGAGCGCAAACTTACGGTCCGCGAACATCCGGACGTTGACGATCGGATCGGTCACGCGCAGTTCCCACATCACCCACAGCGCAAGGACTCCGGAGCCACCGAGCACGAGACCGAGCGTGCGGAGATCACTCCAACCCCATGCGCCGGCTTTGTTGATGCCGAGCAGTACCGCCGCGATGGCAGGGGCGAACGTGATCGCACCGACGTAGTCGACTCGTTGCGTGGTGGCGGTAGGAACCTGCCAGGGCAGGACGAACAGCACCAGAAGGAGAGCAAAGATTGCGTACACCGCCGCCACGATGAAGATCATGTGCCAGCTCGCATAGTCGATCATGACACCGGCGACGAGCAGCGAGGCCGAGCCTGCGGCAATCGCCGAGCCGGAGATGAGAGCAATGGCAACGGGCACCTTCACGGTCGGAAGGTGCGCACGGGCCACCCCGATACACAACGGGAGAATTGCGCCTGCGACACCCTGTATGGCGCGGCCGACGATGATACTGCCGATGCTGTCGCCGATCGCACTGATGAACGAGCCGACGGCGGCGGCGGCAAGCAACACCACGAGCACACGCTCGCGCCCGTACATATCACCCAGACGTCCACACACTGCAGCGGACGCGGCAGCGACGAGAAGGAAGGCAGTCACCGCCCAACCCACGGTGGCGGCGTCGCTGTCGAACTCACGAATGAATGTCGGAATTGCGGCGAAGACCATCGACGTCTCGAAGGCGCTGATGATCTCGACCGGGTTGCGTCCATGAAGATGGTGTACGAACCGCAGCCGAATGACACTGCGGGCGTGTCGTAACCGAACGAAAGACGGT